>NZ_CALMCQ010000154.1 GCF_937863175.1 uncultured Meiothermus sp.
GGCGGGGTAGGGAAGGGCGACCCCCTGAGCGTGGCCCAGTTGGCGGGGATTATGGCGGCCAAAAAGACGGGCGATCTGATCCCGCTCTGCCATCCGCTGCCCATCACCAGCGCCAGGGTGGAGCTTCGTTTTGTGCCCGAAGAGTCCAGGGTGTATATCACCGCCACCGTCAAGACCAGGGCCGAGACCGGGGTCGAGATGGAGGCCATGACCGCTTGCGCGGTGGCGGCCCTCACGGTCTACGACATGCTCAAAGCCGCCAGCAAGGGGCTGGAAATCACCGGCCTGCGCCTGCTGCACAAGTCGGGGGGGAGGTCGGGGGAGTGGAGTAGGAAAAAGTAGCGGTTGAGTTTTGGTGAGAGAGGGTTCCTGGCAGAGTCGGTCAGGGTAAATTTTGGGTATAGCCTCGATGTGGGTGGTGGGTCGTTTGCGGCACCTGGGAATTGAGATAGAGTTTTGGAGTCATGTCCTCCACCTCCAGACCGCAGCGCAAAAGACTGGATGCCACCCTCGAGGTGCGGGTTGAGTTTGCCGATGCCGCGATGCAGGAACTGAGGCGAAAGCACGGCCCTGCTCCTTTCCGACCCAATCCTTTCAAAACAGAACCCCCCTTTCCTACCCTGGTCAGCTCGATAGTGGGCCAGCAGCTCTCTGGCAAGGCTGCCGAGACCATCTGGAAGCGCCTGGCCGCCCAGTTTGCAATCGAGCCGGAAGTTTTGTACACGGCCCGACTGGAAGATTTGCGGGCCATTGGGCTCTCGAATGCCAAGGCCCGCTACGTGCAGGATCTGTCGCGCTTTACCCAGGAAGGCGGCCTGGATGGCATCGAAAGCCAGTCCGACGATGAGGTGATCCGCCACCTGACCCAGGTTAATGGTATTGGGGTCTGGACGGTTCAGATGTTCTTGATGTTTGGCCTGGGACGCCCCAATGTTTGGCCGATACTGGATCTGGGCATCCGTAAAGGGGCCGAGAAACTCTATGGCATCACCGAACGCCCTGGACTGGAAGAACTGGGCGAGCGCTTCCGGCCCTACCGCTCGCATGCGGCCTGGTATCTGTGGCGGGTACTCGAGGCTGACTGAACCGGCTCGGCTAACCCCGCGAGAACACCAGCAACATCCCATTCCGGTCATCGGTGATATAGATTTTCCCGTCCGGGCCAACTTTCATATCCACCGGAGCCCCCAGCTTCCCATCCGGGAAGACCCAGTTTCCAATCAGCTCAACCGCTGGGCCGCTGGGGATGCCCCGCCCGTCCACCCGAAAAGCCACCAGCCGGTGCCCGGTCTTGCGGTAGCCGTGGTAGCCCACCACCAGCCAGTTGCCGCCCAACTCGCTTTGAGCGCTCAGGTAGGCCATACCCAGTGGGGCCGCGTGGGCTGGCAACAGCAGGGTGGGATTGCGGGTCTGGGCGCAGTTGTAGCGGGGGAACTCGGGGGCGTTTTTGCCGTTTTCGTAGCAGTAGGGCCAGCCGTAGTGGGTTCCCTGTACTACCACGTTCAGTTCGTCGGCGGGGTGGGCCTCATCGGAGATGCGCGGGTCGGCAGCCTGGATGGCATCGCGAGAATTTTCACCCTGCAACAGGGTACCCGAAGGGTGAATGGCCAGTGCCATGGAGTTACGCAAGCCGGTCGCATACACGCTCCAGCCGCGCACGCTGCCCTGCGGCCACTGGAAGGTGTACCTGCGAATCAGGCCGTTTCGCCCGGCCTCGGCGCAGGCAGGTTTGCCCTTGTCCTGCTGGCAGTTATCCGAGGCCGAGCCTACATTAACAAAAAGGTGGCCCGCACCATCGAACACCATCTGGGTGAGTGGATGCCGCCCGTTTCCGGGCAGGTCGTGGATGATGTACTCCTTACGGGGTTGGGACGCTTCAGGGTCAAAGCGAAAAATGCGCCCCACTTCGCCCACATAGACCCTGCCGTCCTGGCCAAGAGCGATGCCGTGGGGGCGATCCAGTCCGTTGAGTAGCCGCTGGATGCGGTACTGATTCCCCTGTTTGTGCAGCCACGCCAGCGAGCCCCGGTTGGCGCTCCAACCGGCCATCTCTACCACCAGCAGGTCGCCAGAGGGAAGGGGCAACAGGCCCCTGGGGAAGCGCAGGTCGCGGCTGATGATCCCCACGCAGAAGCCGCTGGGGGTGGTGACGGCTAGCCGTGGAAACCCGGCACAGGTCTGGGCGCTGGCGAGGCCGAGGCTAACAAATAAGGCCAGGGAGAGGAGTCTCATGGTTACGCCCAATCTACCCAGATCTGGAGAAAATTGGGTGATGTGGGAAGTCATCCCCTACTTCGCAGGGCTCGAGCCATGCGGGAGTTCCTTTGGCGAATACCAGTTTCCGCTTAACGCGAAAGCTGGGTCATCTAACCCAAACGGTGCTGGAAAGCGTTCTACACTTACAGCTAAAGAGGGAACTATGGTCGAGTATATCGCTTTTGATGCCGATGACACACTATGGCACCACGAGACCCAGTTCAGTGAGGCCCATGCAAAGTTTGAGCTGCTGATGCAGGAATACCTGACCGGTTCGTATGATAGCCAGTATCTCTTTGATACCGAAATTCGCAACCTCAAGCACTATGGCTATGGGGTCAAGAGCTTCGGCCTCTCGATGATCGAGACTGCGCTGGAGTTAACCGATGGGCGTATTTCACCGGAGCATATTCGTTTTTTGGTCAATGTAACTAAGGAAATGTTGGCGGCTCCCGTGCAGGTACTGCCGGAGGTCGAGGCTGTGCTGGATGAACTTTCCGGCGACTATCCCTTGATGGTGATTACCAAGGGCGATCTACTGGATCAGGAGTCCAAGTTTGTGCGCTCGAGGCTGAGTGAATATTTTCGCTGTATCGAGGTGGTGAGCGAGAAAGACCCCTTTAGCTACAGCAGAATCCTGCGCCGTCACCGCATACGCCCCGAGAATTTCTTGATGGTGGGGAATAGCCTGCGCTCGGATGTTGTGCCGGTGCTGGAAATTGGAGCCCAGGCAGTCTACATTCCCCGGCGTCAGACCTGGGGTCGTGAGTATGTGCAGATGGACGAGCCCAGGCCCAGGCTCTATGTGGAACTCGAGCACATCGGTCAGTTGCCGGAGTGGCTGGAGGCACGGCAGCTGGCGGCCTGAGCCTGTCAAATAACCCAGAAGCACTTACATTTTGCGCTAATCTAAAGTAGAAGTTGGGCGCACCGATACCGTCGAACCGATAGCCAGACCCGCCTTCAACACCGCGACGCCCGCCAGCACGGCCTCCCTGGCGGCGTTGGTGTTCTGGTAGCCGGAGCGGAAAAAATCCCAGGCCAGCAGATAAAAAGCAGCGTAGTGGTCGGCCAGCTCAGCCTGATCGAAGCACTTGAGTCGGGTGTAAATCTGGGTGCGGTTGCCGCCCCAGGCGGTTTGGAAGTCAGCCCCCAGCACCGAGAGAATGCGGGAGCCAGTCGGCCCGATCCGCCAGGAGAGCTGGCGCAGTACATCGAACATATACTTTCCGTGCCGATCCATGATCGAATCGAACAGCCCGGTCAGAAAAGCCTGGGGTTCCATAAGCATGGCCCGGTCGGTACTGGGGTGGTTGGGCTTGCCAAACGCAAGTTCCTCGTAGGGCAGCCCATGTAAGGTCTGGACACCGTAGCTGGGGGCATAGTGTTCGAGGCGGGAGCGCAGAAGCTGAATTTGGGGGCGGGGCAGGTGGAGTGGCCGGGTGACTCGAGCGCGAAAGCGCCGCTCCATCGCAGCCTGAAAGCCCAGTGCGACCCGCACATCTTCCAGCGGCGTATCGTCTTGCAGCAAGACCTGCACGTCCAGATCCGAGAGTTCGGGTACATAGTCCATAGGGCTGTCCCAGGTTTTCTGCGAGGAGCCCTTGGTGTAGACCCCCAGGAGGTTGTCCGGCGCGACCTGTTGCTGCAGGGTCTCTAAAATGCTCTGCTGCATCGCGCCGATCTCCAGCCGTAACTGAGGTGGGTCGGGGTAGCTGCTGTCCCAAGGGTGCATGGAATCTCCAGTATAACGGTTCTGCGGGCAGGGCTAAGCGGTAGACTGGGAGGCATGATTTTTACGCTCGAGCAAGCTCCTTCCCGCCTTGCCGAGGTGACGGGTGAGGTGGTGCACCTTCAGGTGCTGTACGCAGCGGGCCTGGTGGTGGCTCCTACCCTGGTGCTGGCGGGGGTAGAGACCGAGTTTTACCAGTTGGGCAATCTGGCCGGGCAGATCCGACCGGCTTTTGAAGGGGTGTTTGGGGTGCGGCTGGACGAAGCCAAACTGGAACGAGCCTGCGCCTTTGCCGAGAAGCTGTTGCGCGAATCGTATATGCTGCCCGAGCGCTCCGACGAGATTAGAGCCGCCCTGCCGGAAGGCCCGTTTCTGGTGCGCTATGCCGGGGAAGCTCCCTTTGCGGTGCAGGTTGAAAGGCAGGAAACCCTGTGGGCGCTCAAGCGGCTCTGGGCCAGCCGCTGGCAGCTCGAGGCGGTGCTCGAGCGCCAGCCCCAACTGGCTCCGCCAGGGGTTGCCAGCCTGGTGCAGAGCGTGGGGAACACCCCGACCCTGGACGAAGCCCTGTCGGCCCAGGCCACCCAGGCGCTGGGACAGGGCGTACAGGTCTGGGCCAGCGCGGGCTGCGTGGTGCGGGTGGGGTGAGGCCATGTACGACAGCCACCTGCATACGCCC
>NZ_CALMCQ010000155.1 GCF_937863175.1 uncultured Meiothermus sp.
TGGAGGCTACCGCCCGGGATTTGCGCTATGGTTTTCTGGCCAAGGTCGCCAGGAAACACCAGGCCCAGGCCATCCTGACCGCCCATACCGAGGATGACCAGGCCGAAACGGTGTTGTTGCAGCTTTTACAGGGTACCGGACGGGGCCTGGGAATGCGTCCCAGACGGGGCAAAGTGGTGCGTCCGCTGCTCGAGATCAGCCGTAGCACCCTACGGGCCTACCTGAGCAGCAAAAACCAGGGCTGGCTTGAAGACATCACCAATGCCGACACCTCGATGGATCGCAACTATTTGCGCCATGAGGTTTTTCCCAGACTCAAAGAACGCTTCCCGCAAACCAGCGCATCCCTGGTGCGCTTTGCGGCCATTTCCCAGGTGGACGACGAAGCCCTCGACCCTCTGGCCGAACTGCTGCTGCTGCGGGACGGGCGCTGGCCCTGTCCCGCCTACCGGATCGCCCCCCTGGTACAGGCCCCCGCCGGACTGCGCCGCCGGGCTCTGCGGCAGATGCTCGAGCAGATCCAGCTGCGACCCGAAGCTGGATGGATTACCCAGCTCGAGCGGGCCTTGCAGGGCGAAGCCTTCACCCTTCCCGAAGGCTGGCAGGTGCGCCGCCGCGACGGCACCCTATTCCTGATTCCTCCCATAGTGGAGGCCTTTCCGCCCTGGCGTGGCTCGAGGCTTCCCCAGCCTGGCGACCAGATTGACCTGGAGGGGGGCCGGATTCGGCTGGTTGATTTTTTCACCGAGCACAGTGTCCCCACCGAACTCAAACAGGTCTGGCCGGTACGTGCCCGTGGCGATACGGTACAGGAAGTCTGGAACCTCTGGCCCGAATCGGACGACCTCGAGCACATGCGCACCGCCCTGCAGCAGGCCCATCTGGCCTTGCAGAATGGTGAAGTGCCTATTGGAGCTGTGGTGGTCTGGGACGGCGAAGAGCTGGCCTCTGCCCACAACCAGGTTGAGCAAAGCCGCGATGCCACTGCCCACGCCGAGTTGATCGTCCTCCAAAAGGCCTTGCTCAAGGGGCAAGCCAAGGTGCTGCCTGGAGCCACCGTCTATGTCACTTTGGAGCCCTGTCCCATGTGCTTTGGAGCGCTGATGGAAGCCCAGGTTCGACGGGTAGTCTACGCAGTAGAGAACCTCAAGGCTGGGGCCGTGACCGTGCACCGCATGAAACCGCCCTTTGTGTGGGAAGGTGGATGGCTCGAGCGCGAATCGGCCAAACTGTTACGGGACTTTTTCGCGCAAAAACGCTCCCCACCCTAAAACAGCCAACAGGTCGCCGGGTACCTCTCGAAAAATTCGCAGGACTGCCGGTCGCGGCTCTCAAGTCGCAGGTTGGTCGAGAATCGAGAGACGTAGATATGGAATATTCAGGTATCGAGTCTGATTCCCGCCTCCAGCTACCGGCCATGGGCTAAACTTTGATCTTCGGAAAATTGCGGCCTACCCCCTGGTCGCAAAACCCGTGACTTTGTGGTCAAGTTGTGCTAAAGTTTCTACTCGGCCCTGCGGGCTATATGGCTCTATGAGCGACTCGGCTCTACCGGGCCAACTGGTTTTGCTGTCAGCTGCCAGCGGGGAACCACAAGTGGAGGGGTGCCGGAGTGGTTGAACGGGCCGGTCTCGAAAACCGGTATAGGGGGTTCCCCCTATCGAGGGTTCGAATCCCTCCTCCTCCGCCAGAACCGCCGGGGTCAGGGCACACGGGACGAATAGAAAAAACCGCGATCCCACTCCCTGAGCACTGACTCCTTTTCGGTTTAGCTCTCACTGTCAAAAAGGTTTTTTGGGCTTAATCTGAAGAGCAATGGATACCGTCCTACGCGAAGTCACCACCGAAGAAGTGCGCATTCTACTCGAGCAATTGGGGGCCAACGCTGAGCAGGTCAAGGAGGATCTGTTCAACCTCGAGTTCCCCAGTGGCCTGAAGGGTCATCTCATTACCTACGGCGAACCGCATGTCAGCAGTCTGCAATTGCGGGCTGGATTCTCTGGCTTCGACCGGGTAGAGCCTCGCCACCTCCTGGGCTGGAACCGCCGCTACCGCTTCACCAAGTCCTATCTCGATGCCGACAACGACCCCGTCATCGAGAGCGACCTGCGGCTGGAAGGGGTCACCCCCGAGGCGATTCAGGCCTTTGTGCGCGATTTCGGCGACCAGGTCACGCTTTTTTTCTCCTACATGCGCATGATTGACTCGAGTCTGGTGGAATAATTTCGCCTCCCGCTCAACCCACCCAGAAACCAGCCTCACCGCCAATAAGCCCGCGATGGGTCAGCGCCCGTCTAACCCTTTCTTGGCCCTGCGACAGGGCTTCTTGGAAGTCCTGCTGTCCCAGCAGGTAAATCAAGCTCACCAGCTCTCCAATCACGGTAAAACCGCGCACCTGCTGCTCGGTGGCCCAGAGCTTCCGGGCGGTGCGCTCGGATTGCTGCCAGGGCACCCTCAGGTAATGCTCGGGGCCATGCCAGGGTTGGAGCTGGCTCTGGTACTCGGCTCCGGCCTTGCCTCGCAGTCCAGCGACAACACCGGGGGCGCAGTAGTGGGCTTGCAAATTGGTCAACACCCCCCGGCAGGCCAGCGGACGCAGCGGGTGTACTGCACAGGCCCCATCTGGCGTAAGCAGGGGGCAGCGATTGGCCTCGAGGAAATACTCGGTTGGAAAGGTGGGGTGGTGTTTATACCGCACCATGCGTTCGAGCCTTTTGGGTCCTTCGGTTTCCACCTGGGCCAGCGTTTCGGGTAGGTTGGCCTCGAGCTCTTCGCGCAGATACTCGGCCTCGGCCAGCCCCACCACCACCCAGGCCAGGCAGCAAGAAAAGCACCCCTTCCGGCAGCTCACCTTCAGACCGCGTTGCTCCAGATACTTCCAGGCGCGGGCTTGCAGGCTGTGATGGGCTCGAGCAACCGCTTGTCGCAAGGCCGGGTTCATCGCTGTTATCATACTGATGCGAATCCAAAATCCCGCACATTAAGTCGGCGAGAACATGGTTGTTCGATTCCTGATAGTTCACAAAGACACAAATGGTACAATCACCGCTTGGTTATGAACGTCATTGGCCGAATCACCGCCATGCCCACCCTGCCCGAGCCCCTGAAGGGCCTGCGAGAGGTGGCCTACAACCTCTGGTGGAGTTGGAATCCCGAGGCCCAGCACCTCTTCGAGCAGATCAATCCTTCACAGTGGAAGCGCTTCCGGTCTAATCCGGTGCGTGCGCTGCTGGAGGCCGATCCCGAGCGTCTGGTGAACCTGGCCGAAAATTCAGGCTATGTGGGAGCGGTGGAGGCCACAGTGGCCAACTTCCGCCACTACCTCCAAACGCGCCCCCACAAAACCCCCCGCATTGCCTACTTCTCGATGGAATATGGCTTCCACGAGTCGCTGCCCATCTACTCGGGCGGTCTGGGCATCCTGGCTGGAGATCATATCAAGTCGGCCTCGGATCTGGGGCTAAGCCTGACGGGGATCGGGATGTTCTACCACGAAGGCTATTTCCGCCAGCAACTCACGCCAGAGGGCCAGCAGCGCGAGGCCTACGAGGATTTGCTGGCCGAGGAGTTACCGCTGGTCGCGGTAGCCAACAAGGACGGAAAACCGCTCAAGCTTGGGGTGGAGTTTCCCGGACGAACCGTGCATGTAATGGCCTATAAAGCCCAGGTGGGGGCCATTCCGGTCTACCTGATGAGCACCAATCTGCCCGAAAACCGCCCCGATGACCGTGCCCTCACCGCCCGGCTCTATGCCCCAGGACAGGAGATCCGCATCGAACAGGAACTCATTCTGGGCATCGGAGGGGTTCGGCTGGTGCGGGCCCTGGGCCTGGGGCCCGAGGTCTGGCATATGAACGAGGGGCACGCGGCTTTCCTGGGTCTGGAGCGAATGCGCGAGATGGTTGCGGCGGGGAGTTCGTTCGGCGAGGCCCTGGAAGCCACCTCGGCTGGCGCCCTCTTCACCACCCATACCCCGGTTCCTGCAGGACACGATACTTTTCCACTGGATCTGGTGGAACGTTATCTGGATGGCTGGTGGAACAAACTGGGTATCACCAAAGATGAGTTTATTGCGCTGGGCCGAGAGGAAAAAAGCTATGGCCCGGTCTTCAGCATGTCCAACCTGGCCCTGGCCACCTCCCGCGCTGCCGGGGGGGTCTCGGCGTTGCACGGTGAGGTTTCGCGCGAGATGTTCCAGCACCGCTGGAAGGGTTTTGAGGCCGAGGAAGTCCCCATCGGGCATGTGACCAATGGTGTTCACACCTTCACTTTCCTGCACCCAGAAATGTACAGCCTCTACCAGCGTGCGTTTTCCAAGACCTGGGCCGAGCAGTTGCACAATCAAGACCGGTGGACAGTGACCCGGCTGGAAGAGGACGAGCTCTGGCGTATCCGCAACAAACTGCGCGCCCATCTGATAGAGGAAGTTCGGGCCCGGCTATTTGAGCAACGCCGCCGCAATGGCGACCTCCCGGCCAGGCTGCGGGCTGCCGAAAAAGTGCTGGATCCCACCGTACTCACCATCGGTTTCGCCCGCCGTTTTGCTACCTACAAGCGGGCTATCCTGATGTTTACCGATCCCGAGCGCCTGGTCTCGATTTTGAACGGCCCTCTGCCGGTGCAGTTTGTGTTTGCCGGTAAGGCCCACCCCAAAGATGAGCCCGGAAAAGAGTTCATTAAAAAACTGGCCGAGAAAATCAAGACCCTGGGGCTGGAAGATAAGATGATTTTGCTCGAGAACTACGACATGAGCCTGGCCCGCACCCTGGTGCAGGGGGTGGATGTCTGGCTCAATACCCCTCGACGCCCCATGGAAGCCTCGGGTACCTCGGGCATGAAGGCTGCGCTTAACGGCAGCCTGAACTTCTCCATTCTGGATGGCTGGTGGGCCGAGGCTTTCAACACCACCAACGGTTGGGCCATTGGCGACGATCGCACCTACGCCACCGAGGAAGCCCAGGATTACGCCGACGCCCAGAGCTTCTACGACACCCTGCAGTACGAGATCATCCCGCTATTCTATGCGCGGGGTGCTGTGGGTACGCCCAGCGGCTGGCTGGCCCTGGTGCGCGATAGCATCCGCACCTGTGGCCCCACCTACTCGGCCCAGCGCATGGTGGACGACTACCACCGCAAGTTCTACACCCTGCTGGCCCACCGCGCCACCCATCTGATGGAGAAAGGCGCAGCGGCCCTCGAGGATGTGGCAGCCTGGAAAACCCTGGTGCAGGGCAGTTGGAACAGTGTCAAGATTTGGGTAGATCCCCCCCCCACTAGCCCCAACCTGCCCTTGCTGTTGCGGGCTTTTGTGCAGGCCTATGGCATCCCCACCGAAACCCTAAAGGTCGAGCTGGTGGTGCGCCGCAGCAGCGGCGACCTCGAAGTGATGCCCCTCAGCCTCTCTGGCCAGGAGCGCGATGCTCTGCTCTACACCGGCTCCTACAAGCCAACCCGTCCCGGTAGTTATGTCTACGGGGTGCGGGTGGTGGCCGCACATCCCGAGCTTTCCAGCCCCCGCGAGGTAGCTTACGTGAAATGGGCCGGGACAGCAGTCGAAAAACCAGTAACGGTCTGATACAAGTATCGGGAAGATGAGTAGCAATCCAGAAAGCAAGGCACTTCTTGTTACCTTGAGGGCCTTGGCAACATAGACACCTCCGATATTGCAGTTATGTTTTGTCGAATTCCAGCTTCGGCTTATTACGGCATGTGATTCATGGCTTAACCCTTGATTACAGCCTAGGTTTCTGGTTTGGAGATGATTATCCAACTCAATGCTGGGCACAACCGGCAGGAGAAGCCAAACAACCCTTGAGCCTGTAGTCTGCATTCGCTACTATTGGGTACATGAAATCAGTTTGGTGGCTGGTCGTCATATTGTTTGGCCTGTTGTCTGCTGGTGCACAGGCGACCCTCAGCCCCCAAGCAGCACTCGAGCGCCTCTTTACCGAGCGCCCTGTCAGGGCCGAATGGTTCGCCCCGGTCTTCTTGCAGCAGGTGCCGCCAGCCCAGGTGGAGGCAATTCTTCAGCAGCTAGCAGCAGTGCTGGGAAGATACCAGAGCGTAGAGCCGGATGGCCCTCACTTCCGAGTGATCTTCGAGCGCGGAGTAGTACCCGCACAGATATCGCTCGATGCACAGGGCCGCATCCAGGGGCTTTTCTTTCGTCCACCCCAGCCCAGGGCGGCTCTCACAAAAGAACAGCTCCTGGCCGAGTTTCACAGGCTGCCCGGTCAGGTGAGCGTGCTGGTGTTGGAAAACAATCGCGAGCACTTCAACCTGAGTGCCGACCAGGTGCTGGCGGTGGCCTCGAGCTTCAAGCTGGCAGTCCTGGAGGCGCTGCGCCAGCAGATTGAAGCTGGGCAGCGCAGGTGGAGCGATACGGTGGCCTTGCGGCCCGAGTGGAAAAGCCTGCCCACCGGCACCATGCAAAACGAGCCCGATGGCACACAAATTAGCCTCGAGCGCTTCGCCACCCAGATGATCTCCATCTCCGACAACACCGCCACCGACGCCCTGATCCACATTCTCGGGCGGGGCGAGATAGAAAGATTAAGCCCCCGCAACCGGCCCCTCTTGACGACACGGGAAGCCTTTGTGCTGAAAAACCCGCAAAACCAGGTCTGGTTGGAACGCTACCGCGCAGCCAGCCCCGCCCAACGTGCCGCTCTGCTACCCCAACTGACAAACCTTCCCTTGCCGGGCGTGGAGGTTTTTGCCGGAGGGCCGGTGGCCATTGACGTGGAGTGGTTTTTTAGCACCCGCGAGCTGTGTGACCTGATGGGCAGGGTTCAGGCCCTGCCCATGATGTCGCTCAACCCTGGCCTCGCCAACCCTGCTGACTGGCAGCGGGTGGCGTATAAAGGTGGCTCCGAGCCGGGCGTACTTAATCTGACCACCTGGCTCTTAGCCAGGGATGGCAGGCCATTCTGTGTTTCGGCAACCTGGAACAACCCCCAGGCCAGGCTGGACGAAAGCCAGTTCTTTTTGCTTTATACCAGTCTGCTCAACACCCTG
>NZ_CALMCQ010000156.1 GCF_937863175.1 uncultured Meiothermus sp.
CTGCCGGTGTACCTCCGATGTTTCCTTTTCGAATTGCCCTTCAAATGCTCCCACCGCCTCGACCTGAGGTCGTGGATCGCTACCTTGCGGTAGCAGGTGAGTCCGGGAGGCTTCTTTGGGAGGTGATTGAGTGTGGTTGGCCGGGTCGGCGAAAAAAATGTCTCCCTTCGGTCGGGTTCGTTCGTCCCCGTTCGGGGACGCTGTATACCAGGGCGGTTTTCAGAAAGAACACCGCTCTAGGCCCCGTAGGGCACCCAGATATTCTTCACCTGGGTAGCCTGTCGCAGTATCTCTTCCATGTCCGGCAGGGCTCCGCTCTCACCAGGCGTCCAGGTGCGTTTCATGTTATGGGCACTGGCCTTTTCGACCATGGCCTGCCCGGCCTGCGGCCCCGCGTACCAGACTGCGTCCACATCATCGTGCTCGGCCAGAGTCCTGGCGAGTTCATCGCGTTCGCCGGTCACGATGTTGAAGGTACCGGCGGGGATGTCGGAGGTTTCCAGAACCTGGTAGAAATCGGTGGCGGTGAGGGGGGTAGCGGGGGAGGGCACCACCACCAGGGTGTTGCCCATTGCCAGGGCGGCTCCGGCTAGCTTGGCGAGGGCCAGCAGGGGCTGGTCGTTGGGGCAGAGAATCCCCATCACGCCGATGGGCTCGGGAACCGCCAGGGTCACGTTGCGAATAGGGGTATTGTGTACTACACCGTCGTATTTGTCGGCCCAGGCCGCAGCGGTGAAGAGGGCGTCCAGCGCGGCTTCCACCTCGGCCCTACCACCCTGCCCGGTCTGCCCGGCGATGCGGCGGGCGAACTCCTCGGCGCGCCCCTCGAGGTTCTCGGCCAGGAAGTAGAGGATTTGCGCCCTATGGTGCCCGGTGGTCCTGCGCCAGCCTTCAAAGGCCCCACGGGCGGCCTCCACCGCATTGCGGATGTCCTTGCGGTTGCCCAGCCCCACCTCACCCAGCAGGTCACCCCCAGGGCCATAAATTGCTTTGCTGTAGCCGCTGTCGGGCCGGGCCTGTTTGCCGCCGATGAAGAGCTTGGCGGTGCGGTCAATGGATGGAAGGCTGTCAATAGCCTGGGGTCTATAGTCTGGGGTCTTGGAGACAGAACCCTTGGCTCGAGTCTTTTTCTTCTGGCCATCCACCAACGACAAACGATGATCGGCTTTTTTCACGTACTCCCACAGCCCTTCCTTGCCGCCCTCGCGCCCGAAGCCGCTTTCGCGGTAGCCGCCAAAGCCACTGGCAGCATCAAAGAGGTTGGTGCTGTTGATCCAGATGGTGCCGGCCTTGATCTGGGTGGCCACGTCCAGGGCCAGGTTGATGTCCTCGCTCCAGATGGAGGCGGCCAGACCGTAGCGGGTGTTGTTGGCTAGCTTGACCGCTTCGTCGGGGGTGCGGAAGGTCAGGGCGGCCAGCACCGGGCCAAAGATTTCTTCCTGGGCGATGGTGGAGGCCGGAGCTACCTTGGTGAAGAGGCTGGGGGGGTAGAAGCATCCCTCGGTGGGTACAGCCCAGCTGGGCTGCCAGAGGTCGGCCCCTTCGTCCACCCCCTGCTGGACGAGCTGCTGAATCCTCTGTAGTTGTATCGGGGCCACGATGGCGCCAATGTCCACGGCCTTGTCGAGAGGGTTGCCCACGCGCAGCTTCTCCATGCGGGCGCGGAGCTTGGCGTACATCTTCTCGGCCACACCCTCCTGCACCAGGAGCTTTGAACCTGCACAGCAGACCTGCCCCTGGTTAAACCAGATGGCATCTACCACGCCCTCTACCGCGCTGTCCAGGTCGGCATCATCGAAGACCAGGAATGGCGATTTGCCGCCGAGCTCGAGCGACAACTTTTTGCCGCTTCCAGCGGTGGCCTTGCGGATGATGCGACCCACCTCGGTCGAGCCGGTAAAGGCGATCTTGTCCACGCCCGGATGTTCGACCAGGGCCGCCCCGGTCTTTCCATCGCCAGTGACAATGTTAACTACGCCAGGGGGCAGGCCGATCTTCTGGCAGATCTCGGCGAACAAGAGTGCGGTCAGCGAGGTAAACTCGGCGGGTTTGAGCACCACCGTATTGCCCATGGCCAGGGCAGGGGCGATTTTCCAGGCGACCATCAGGAGGGGAAAGTTCCAGGGGATGATCTGCCCCACCACTCCCACGGGTTCGTAGTCCGGCAGCTCGCTCTCCATCAACTGTGCCCAGCCGGCATGATAGTAGAAATGACGGGCCACCAGCGGAATGTCAATATCACGGGTTTCGCGGATCGGCTTACCGTTGTCGAGGGTTTCAAGCACAGCAAACAAGCGTGCGTGTTTTTGAACCTGTCTGGCGAGAGCGTACAGATAGCGCGCCCGCAGATGCCCTGGGGTCTGGCTCCAGGTGGAAAAGGCTGTGCGGGCTGCCCTGACCGCCTGGTCTATATCCTGAGCCCCCGCCTGGGCGATCTCGGCCAGTTTTTGTGAGCTGGCGGGATTGATGGAGTCAAACCAGGCCTGGCTCGAGGGTGCGCACCACTTTCCACCGATGTAAAGCTGGAATTTACTCTGATGGGCTTCTAGCCAGTCCAGGGCGGGTTTGGCGGCTTCGGGCGCGGGGCCATAGGGTAGGGTGTCCATAAGTTCGGCGACGGTCATGTCGTACTCCTGAGGAGAGGGCGCAGGGTTCTTTTGTCAAAAGTCGAAAGTCGGAGGTCTACTGCTTCAACGTTTTTCCAGATCCATGGCAAGCAGGCCTTGTCCGTCTCTTTGAGTTCAAGGCGCTAGCCTAGTGGCTGGTACTGCATCGAGGCGTAGCGCCCATACGCGAAGTGCTCGAGCTGGCGCTCTATATCGTTTAGCAGGGCGCTGGCCCCCAGGCGGAAAAGGTGGGGCTGCATCCATTCGTGGCCCAGTTCCTCCTTCATCAGACTCAGCCAGTCCAGGGCCTGCTTGGCGCTGCGGATGCCCCCAGCAGGCTTGAAGCCTACCTTATAGCCAGTCTGCTCGTGGAAGGCCCGGATGGCCCGCACCATCACCAGGCTATTTTGCAGGGTGGCGTTGACGGTTTCCTTGCCGGTCGAGGTCTTGATGAAGTCGGAGCCTGCCTGCATACAGACCATGCTGGCCCGCAGGACGTTTTTGAGGGTGCCCAGCTCGCCAACCGCCAGGATGCTTTTCATGTGGGCCGGGCCGCAGGCTTCGCGGAAGTCGCGCACCTCGTGATAGAGGGCCTGCCAGTTGCCGGTCAGGACGTGGTGACGCGAGATCACGATGTCAATTTCACCGGCCCCGGCGGCCACCGAAGCCTCGATTTCCTGTAACTTAAGGCGGTGGGGGTTCAGACCCGCCGGAAAGCCGGTCGAGACGGCAGCCACCGGGATGCCTGAGCCCTCGAGAGCGGCCACAGCAGCAGGCACCATCTCGTGGTAGACGCAGACTGCGCCGGTAGTGAGGGGGGCTACCCCCAGGGTCTGCAAAAGTTCTGGGCGGACGGGTTGGCGGGCTTTGGTGCAGAGGCGACGTACCGTGCCTGGTGTGTCGTCGCCCGCAAGGGTGGTAAGGTCAATGGTTCTGATGGCGTGCAGAAGCCAGGCGGCCTGCCACTCCTTCTTCACGGTGCGACGGGTGGGTAGGGTGGCGGCCCGCCGTTCGACAGCGCTCTTATTTACCAGAGCACCCTCGACCGCGCTAAGGTCAAACGTGGTGCCGGGGTTGCGTTCCGGCAGCGAGTGGGAATGGGGTATGGTTGCAGTTGCCATAGGTAGCCTCGAGACGTTTGCTTCGGAGGCGTGGTGTGCCTCCGTGACGCTCATTGCTGGGCGCGCCACCCCAGGTGCGCACTGGACAGTAAACCGCTGGTTCGCGTCCGTAGTGGGCGCCTCGAGACGCTCATTGCGGGGCGCGCCACCCCAGGTGCGCACTGGACAGTAAACCGCTGGTTCGCGTCCGTAGTGGGCGCCTCGAGCAAGCCAGATTATAGCGGTTTTTTGGCTCCGAGACCCAGACCATGAGGACATTCGCCCCGCCGCTTGCTGCCATGCTGGTGATAACGAAGCTACTCGGACCTGCCAAAGCTCCCGGAGGTGAAGGATGAAAACCCTGGAAGTCTCGAAATGCCCGGTCTGCGATGAACTCGTCGAGATAACAAACGTGAGGGCGGGCCTCGAGGTGGAGTGCCCGGATTGCGGCGAGGTTTTGCGGGTGGTCTCGATCCAACCGCTCAAGCTCTACTATGCCTTCGACCCCGACGAAGAACCTTTACCCGAAGAAGAACACCGACTGCCAGAGAGTGGATAGTTCAGAGTCGGTGGTCTAGCCGATCACTGAGGTCGAAGGCGTAGAACGGTAGACAATCGTCATTATCCCGACCCCAGTACGATAACCACATCGTAGCCCCTGGGCTCGAGGCGAATGCGGGACTGGAGCGGAAGATGCAGCAGATTGGCGTAGTCTCGAGCCAGGGTAAAAGCAGGAGACTCACCGCTGACCATCGAAACCCCACTGCGTACAAATACCCCACTGGTGCCACCCACCTCACCTACCTGCAACTCCGGTGGGTAGATACCCATTTGCAGGAAGCCCTGGATGAACTGCTCCCCTTGCCCGGTTCCGCTCCGGTCGAGTAGCAGGGTTTTGAGGCCCAGGGCTTCGGCTTGCACCAGGCGGGCCATCACCTCGGCATCGGCGGGGTAGTCTAGCAGTCCGGTGGCAAACGAGGCCATGGCGGCCTGGTCGAGAATCAGGCTGTTGCCTTCCTCGAGAGTCGGCAGGGTGGCGCTTTTCATGGCCAGACTCCGCAGGTTGGGCAGCAGCCCCAGCGCAGTGGATACCGGCAGACTGGTCTCGAGGGAGTTCCACACCGCACCCGCAACCCCTGGCAGACGCGACCAGTAGCGGGGGCTCTGGGCCTTGCGGGCAGCTAGCCCCATCACTTCTTTGATGCGATCCAGGCGGCCCAGATCGGAGCCTTCCCAGTGGCGAAACCGCATGTATTTGACGGCATCTTTCCCGTCCAGATGTACGGGGCCAGCCGGAAAATCTATGAACAAACCGGCGGCCCGGTCGGTGTACTTCATCGGATAGGGCAGTACCACATCCACCCCATCCACCGCGTTGATCAGTTTCATCACGGCTTCAAAGGTCAGAATCAGGTAATGCTGCACGGGCACTCCCAGGATATCTTCTACCGCCAGCCGCAAGCCCTCTGCACCGCCCCCACGCTGATAGACCGAGTTGATCTTTCCATCGAAAAAGCCGACTGGGGTCTCGCCGCTGTAGCGCAAATCGCGAGGAAGGGCTACCAGTGTGGCCTCCGAGCCGCGAAAGCGGATATAGAAGATGGTGTCGGTGCGGAACCCCGGCCCGCAAGCGGTATGGTAGCCACAGTACTCGGTGTCACGGGCTGCCACCACCAGGCTGAGTTCTTCGGAAGGGCTGCTTCCTGCATACGTTCCGAAGAGCCCCGCCCGAACCTCCTCGAGCTGTGGGCCATAGGCCAGCGCCCCAGCCAGGGTCAGCAGGGCCAACCCCAGCAAAATTAGCGAAAAACGCGGCCCAGAACGGCGTGTACGTACCGACGACCCCAGTCTGGTGCGATGGGGTGTCTGGGGTTGTGCCATGACCATTAGATTACAAAATCGGGCAGGTCGGAACGTAATAGGCAACCCAAAACTTGGCGAAAGAGGGGGTCACCTGCGTTATACCAGACTCAAAAAGGTAATCATCAAACCCAAGGGATCCCGAGGCTCACTTATTGAATCCTGGAGCACCCCCCTCCCGGACGGGCGGCGAAAAAAGCGTCTCCCTTCGGTCGGGTTCCGAATTTGACATTTATAGAGTGTTCGTCTGGTTTTTGCAGGAAATCGAATCTGACTCCGTACAGAACCCACTTCCGTGCTATAAAGTACGATCGCTTTCCCCATAGATGGTCGAGCTATAGATTAGCTAAGAGACCCTTGCTTTACCATCTGACCCGGCCTGCAGGGAGGAGCATCGGTACTAACTGCGCTTCTGCTGTGTTACCGCCAGGTAAGCCGCCATGGTACGTGGATGGGGTTCGATGCCCTTGCTTTGAAGGTAGTTTACCTTGCAGATCACGGCCTCCTGGTAGGCCTCCTCGAGCCGGCCCTGCAAGGCCAACCCGCGTATGTCGTGGTTGACCCCACGACCAGGTTCGGAGACATCGGCGATGTAGAGGGCCATGCCGATTTTATGTTCGGGGCTGACTCCGTATACGTGGCCCTCGATGGCCTCGAGCACTTCTTCGTCTTCGATGCCCCACGCCTGGGCCACCCGGCGGCCTGCGCGCCCGTGCAGGGCCAGCGGATGCTTGCGTTCAATCTCGTTTTCTGGAGGCGCCAGTTCCACCAGTTGCTCGGCACTGAAATTGCGCGCAGAATCGTGCAGGATTCCGGCCAGATAGGTTTTTTCTGCATCGAGCCCGTTGGCCCTGGCGATTTCGGCAGCCAGTTCGGCTACCCGTAAGATATGCGCATAACGCTCGGGCTTGACCTGATGGCGTACCTTTTCGGATAAATCAACGACAGAGATTGTGCTTAACAAGTAAACCTCCGCCGAGAGCGGGAGCAGGTATGGAAACTCCGGCTCATCCGCAAGGCAGAGCCTACCACATATTTGGAAATTTCCAAGCCCGATTCTGCATCAACTTGTACACAAGCAGACCCAGCGACTCTCGAAAAAACCGATCATGACAAGCGGGTATGCCCTTCGGAGGCCGTCTTTGTCAGAGAATCTGCTGTGCTGAGCTGCACGGTACCTAGACACCCGTTGCTCCGAAAGGCTTGTATGTTGATCCCAGGGCCTGACAGCTCAAGCATGAGGGGCCGGAGTGGAGGGGCATGGACAGGTACCTCAGCACAAGACTGTGCGGTCCAGAGGAATGAAGGGCTCACCATGACCAGGCCTTTGCAGGGTGGTTGGACCATTATGGAAGCCCAACCCACGGTTGTGCAAACCCTCACACCCAAACCTCGGCTTTTATCATATGCGGTATGGACGAGGCGAAAGGCATACCCAGCCCGATACCG
>NZ_CALMCQ010000157.1 GCF_937863175.1 uncultured Meiothermus sp.
TCCAACCAGGAGACCCCGAGGCGATCTTTTTGAATCCTGGAGCACCCCCCTCCCGGACGGGAAAAGAAAAAAACGTACCCCGTTCGGGGACGAACGAACCGAATCTGGTATAAAGCAGCAACACGGAAGAGTCGCGTCGCCTGAAAAAAAGTCCCGCTCCTGCCAGCGTTCTGCGCCGAGTAGAGGGCAGAGCGAGGCGGAGGAACACCTGGAGCGCTGCGGTAGGGGATTTGCCCTACGCAGTTTGCAGGATGGGAATCTCGGACAAGAAGGTGAGAGGGAGTTTGCTACTGCCCTGGTGAAAGGCGGCCAGGCGGGCGACTACGCTGGCTCCGGCTTTTTTGGCAACCTTTTCCAGAGCCATCATGGTACCGCCCGACGAGACCACATCAAACACCAGGGCCACCTTCTGACCCAGCAGTTTCTCGGCCATGCGGCTATCCAACCAGAGGGTTTCGGTCACGCCCAGCGTCAGCGACTCCACTTCCTGGATGATGGGGTCGGTCATGTAAGGGCGGCGCTTGCGGCGCACCACAATGTAGGGTCTACCGGAAATAGCGCTCATGGCATGGGCCAGCACGATGGGGGAGGTCTCGAGGGTAAGAATGGTGTCGGTATCGGCGGGCAACTGCTTGACCAGCGCTTCTGCCGCAGCCTGTACCAGTTCCACATCGCCCATCAACTCAATCAGGGGGATGTGAACACCGGGCAAGGTTTCGACCACAGGCACGTGACGGGTAATTTTGCCAATAGTGATGGGGTAGGTTTCCATAGGCTCGCGCTCCCTTGTTGCACCAAGGATACAGCTTATTCGATCACCATGAGTATACGTGTGAATAAGCGTATACAAAGGTTGTCTGGGCCTGGATGTGAACTACAGAGCTGGAGTGCGGGAACCGGGCAACCGGCGCGAGGAATTTCTGCTGTCTATCCTTTCTCCCAGGTCTGCCCTTTACGCAAGACCATGCCTTTCGGCCATCCATTCAATCAGGCTTGAACAGGGGTAGATGCCCCAACGCGATCACATCTTCACGGGGGGAGCCTTCGGTAAACACCGCCATAACCACACCTACGACACCGCCCACATCGGTGATGAGATCGGAAAGACCCTTCAGGGTACTGCCCGTGGAAACCACATCGTCCACGATGGCCACCTTTTTGCCCTTGAGCAAAGGGATATCCGTGCCATCCAGCACCAGGAGCTGGGGCTTACCCGTAGTGATGGAAATTACGGTGCGCGAGACCGGGTTGATCATGTAGGGCTTTTCGGTTTTGCGGGCTACCACATAGGGTTTTCCGGTCAGGCGGGAGAGCGCATGGGCCAGCGGCACCGCCTTGACCTCTGGCGTAACCAGCGTGTCAATACCGGCGGGCATCAGTTTGGTCAGGGCTGCCGCAGCCTCTTCGACCACTTCGGTATCGCCCAACATGTTGAATAAGGCCACTGAAACATCAGGGCCGACCTGAACCACCGGTAGCTCACGGTGAACACCCGCAATATCCACAGGATGCGTTTTCACGCCCATAGTCTATAGGGTTCCAAGAACCTCGGTCAGGGGTAGAAGGCATCTGCTTTGCTGGGATGGCGCAACCAGGCAACGGTTCAGACCCGCCTCAGGTCTGGCCCGTATACTTGAGGTATGATGCCCGCGCACATCGAAGGCATGGGAGTAGACCCTGGAAACGGAAACCTGATCGTGATGCTCAAGGCCGAAAACAACCTCTTCCTGCCGGTGGTGATTGGGGCCTTGGAGACGCAAAACATCATGATCCACCTCTCCGGTGAGAAACCACCCAGACCGCTGGGGCCCGATCTGTTCTACAACACCCTGGATTTGCTGGGGGTGAAGGTGTTACGCCTGGAGATTGTCGAACTCAAGGATGGCACTTTCTACGGGCGGCTGGTGCTCGAGCAGCGCGGACTGGAGTATGAGATTGACTGCCGTCCCTCCGACGGTATGGCCCTGGCGATTCGGGCCAAAGTACCCATTCTGATTGCCGAACAGGTACTCGAGGTTGCGGGCATCAACGAATCGCAGATCAACCGGCAGGGCGAGAACCCGCAGGCCTAGAGGCAGACCATAAGCCAAAGCCACAAACGATCTTATGCGCAAACTCCCCTGGCTGCTGGCCTTTTGCTTATTGCTGAGCGCTTTTGCTCAGCGGCTGGCGGTAATTGGGGATTGGGGCGCAGAAAGCCCCCACCGCGCACGGATAGCAGAAGCCATGCGGGAGCAGCACCGGCAAAAAAACTTTGATGCCATCCTAACGGTGGGCGATAACTTCTATCCCTCGGGTGAGCCCATCCTGCGCTACGTGGGAGATTTGCCCCAGGTTCGCATATATCCGGCTTTTGGTAACCACGACGTGCCTGCTCTGGCAAAGCAGCTCGAGTTGTTTGGCGTCGAACAGCCCTACTACAGCGTCAGGCTGGAAAACCTCGAGGTGTTTGTGGTCTACTCCGAACACTTTGGCCAGGCCCAGCGCCGCTGGCTGGAAGCTGCTCTGAAGGCCTCCAGGGCCCCCTGGAAAATCGTAACCCTGCACCGACCCCTCTATTCCTCAGGTTTTCATGGTGGAACTCGAGGCCTGAGACAGGCCCTCGAGCCGTTGCTCACCCAATACCGCGTGCCGCTGGTGTTGGCTGGGCACGACCACAACTACGAGCGGCTTCAGGCCAGGGGTATTGTCCACATCGTTACCGGAGGCGGCGGTGCCTGGCTACGTAACTTTCGGATCGTGCAGCCCCAGAGCAAGGTTCGCCGGGTCAGCCCCAACTATCTAATCCTGGAAGCCACCGCAGAGCGCCTATGGGTGATGGCCTACAACGAGAAGAATGACCTGATAGACCGGGTGGAGCTCCAGAAATAGCCAGTCAGGCATCCGAGCGCAGGTGCACGTGGACGTGAAAAACCTCCTGCCCGCCCTTCTCCCCCACATGGATGCGGATAAAGTAGCCCTCGAGGGCCATCTCCCTGGCAATTTTGTTGGCGGTTAGCATCAGCTTGCCGAGCCTGAGCGCCCCCTCTTCGGTTTGGGGATAGTCGGCCAGGGTAGGAATGTATTCCTTGGGGCAGACCAGAATATGCACCTTGGAGCGCGGGTGGATATCCTTGAACGCAA
>NZ_CALMCQ010000158.1 GCF_937863175.1 uncultured Meiothermus sp.
ATCTTTGTAATCGCGCAGCACCGGCTGGAACTGCTCGATGTGGCGCAGCACCCACTCCAACGGCGCGTCGGCCTCGAAGCCAAAGTTGTAGGCAAAGCGCAGCACCACCTTGAGCCCAGCCCGCCGGGCGGCCTCGAGGCCCCGCGTCACTTGAGCAATATAGCTCTGTGGCACCAGCGAAGTGCGGTAGGCATCCAGCCGTACATACGAGTGCACCACCGTCACCCGGTGCTGGGGCTTGACCCAGCTCAGGTCGGTTTCCTGGGTGATAGGCACACTCAGGTAAAAACCCCGCTCGGGGTTGAGGAAGTTTTCGCTGCTAGACTGATAGGAGATGATCTTGCCGGAAGGTGGATTTGGCAAGGGATTGGAAGGCGGGGCTGGAACCTGGGTATCGAGGCTACTGCAGGCAGTGAAAAACAGGGCAAGGCCCAGTCCCAGTAAGATACGGTGTGGATTATTGATCATCACTCAAACACCCGTCTGAACAGTCTAAAAGCTCCAACCCCACCTGGTGCATGAGGAGACCTTAATCTGATCTTGAGCTTGGCAGCAAAATCACGACGGCTCGGCCATGAAGTATTCGATGGCTATTGCCCTGATTCTGGTTAGGTTGGTCTGTACTAATTCCTAAATCTGGCGCATATCTTCCAGCAGTTGCCAGCCAACCTCTTTGGGCGTGGCCTGGAGGTAGGGGTTTAGCTCCAGGCTCACCCACCGGGCCAGCGACTTGAGTTCGGCGGGCTCTTGCTCGGTGCGCACCAGCAGCGTAACCTGGTAGAACTGCTGGGTCTCGGTCAGGGTGCCATCCTCAAAAAAGGTCATGGGGGCGCGCACTTTATCAATTAGCACATGCACCTCTCCCAGTTGACGGGGAATCGCTGTACGGGGGTCGAAGGAGAGTTCTTTGGGGTGCCACAGATACCCCTGAAATAGCTTGACGGCTTTCATCGCAACCACGTATCCGATTGTTCCAGCAGTGGCGGAAAACAAAAGTGGCCCGGGTCGGCTCGCGAGCAAAACATTACCCCCCCCGTA
>NZ_CALMCQ010000159.1 GCF_937863175.1 uncultured Meiothermus sp.
ACCAAGGGGAGAGAATATCACTTATCCGGGCGCCTGACTACCGGGTTTTTGCATAGTGTTACATTTTTTGGTATAAACACGCACTGGAGGGGATGAACAAAGGCCAGCTGCTGCCCTTCGACTCCCTCCTGCTTGCTATGCCGGCATAAGGGTGGCAGGATTACTTTAGTACCGAGCAGAGGTGCTAGGCTTTATTAGTAGTCATTCGCAATAAGACTACCTGTTAAAAGCAGTCAAACAAGGAGTGAACCATGCCAAAGACCGCACAGTCCATGATCTCGAGCAAACTCGCCCAGAAACTAGGCGAACAGATCGGCCACGAACTCGGTGCTCATCAGCAGTATCTGGCAATTGGAACTTATTTTGCACAGCAGAGCCTGGATAAATGGGCAGGGCTGTTCTACCGGCAAGCCGCAGAAGAAAAAGAACACGCCCTCAAAATCGTCAAGTTTCTGGTCGAGACCGGGGAGGCCCTCGAGTTTCCGGCCATTGCGGCGGCCTCTACCCGCTTCAAAAGCCCCGCCAGCGCCGTTGCCCAGGCCCTGAAGTGGGAGCGCACCGTCACCGAGCAGTTCCAGGCCATGGCCAAAGTTGCCCTGGCCGAGGGCGATTTTGTGGGCTTCCAGTTCTTGCAGTGGTTTCTGGAAGAACAGGTGGAGGAAGTGAGCAGCATGGAGAAGTACCTGGCCCTGGTGGAAAGCGGCATCAATCTCTTTCAGGCCGAGGAATTGCTGGAAATTGAAAACTAGTGCAGCGCCTGGTCTTCCCACTGGGGCCATCGCCCCAGTTTTTTGTTTTATCTTAGAAGCATGCGAACCCTCAAACCCGAGCTGCTCAAAAACTTTTCTCAGGACAACCCGCTGGTCGTGGATGTGCGCCCACCGGAGCAGTACAATCAGGGCGACTTTGCTGGAGCCCTGCATCTGACCCTGGCGGACATACAGCATGGCAACCACAACCTGCCCAAAGACCGTCCCCTGCTCCTCATTTGTGAGCGTGGGGTTATGAGCGAACTGGCGGGGCTCTACCTGGAAGCGGCGGGCTACGAGCTCGTCTACAACCTCGAGGGGGGCTTGCAAAAGCTGCGACAAATAACCGATCGTCAATAGCCCGAAGCTACGGGCTAGCTGCCATCGGCTTTCTGGGGCAGGTCTTCCAGTTGTACACCATGCCACTTTTCCAGGTGTTCTCTGTGGGTTTGCAGGTAGGCCCCTGGCTCGAAAAACCGGTCATAGTATTCCAGGTCGAGGTGGTGGGTCTGTAAGAACATCAGGCTATAGATGGTAGGGACGGTGGCAGGGAATTTCTCAAAGGTATTGAAGAGATACTGGGCCTGGGTCGCCACCACATCCACAATCCATTCGTCGTGTAGTCGGGCCTGTGAGCGCACGGTTTGGGTATCCTTCCAGGGGCCCGGGGTCTCGGGGTTAAAGGGGCCGCCGGCTTTGTATTTGCGTTCCACCAAAGCCTCTACTGCCGAGCGCATACTGGGGTAGTGCGGTGGACAGAAGCCTTCAAAAACACCTTCCAGCCCTGTTGGGTTGGGCCGCGACCAGCCAAGCTTATAATCGTAGCGGAAACCCAGGCCCGGCACCGTGGGGTCGCCCGAGGCCCCCAGGGTTCGTACCCGATCCAGCCCGTTTAGCATCCAGCCTCCCAGACCCATTGCTTGTTGTATCAGGTGGCCTGCGAAGACCGACGCGCTGATCTCAGCCGAGGCTTCCGCAAGGGTGGCCTGGTCGAAGGCGGTGAGCGGATAGGGTTTGTCTACCGCGACGTATTCCTTGAACTTCTCCAGACCTGGGATGCTGCGATGGTGCACATCGTCATAGAGCACAAAGCCGTTCTGGGCAATAAAAATGAGCTTTAGCAACTGGTGCTGGGCTACATCTGCAATGGGCCAGACCAGGAGGGAGCCGGGTTTATTGGCATTCCAGGCGTTGTGACCGGCCATGAAAGGCTCACGGGGGGGGATGTAGAGCCGGGTGTTGGACAGTGGGTGAATGTACTGCTGGTGGGCCAGCAGCAATTCCACCAGATCCACCTTGCCGTCGGGATTTCGTGGAATGGGTGGGCTGGCATCGCGGGTTTTGAAAGTATAGGTTCCACTGTCGTCGGTAAAGAAGATCTGGCTGGTGTGGAAGCCTGCTGCACTGGGAAAGGTACGTCCGGCAGCCATGCCGGAATAACTGGGCAGATGGGGGGCTACATTCTGGTGGTGGCTGATGAGGTTGTGCCAGCCGGTCAGGCCGCCCACGGTGGTGAGGATCAGCAGGCGCTCGAGCTCTGAAAGAGGATAGGGCTCGTAACGCGATGTATAGGCCAAAGGCCCGTCGGGCAACTCGCCACCCAGCGCAAAACGGCGACTACGACGGCCAAAGAGGGCGTCGGTAAGCGGAAACTGGAGCAGTTCTTCCAGCGCCTGTCGTTCGGGGTGATGGAGGGTTGGGTTGGATTCCAGGTCTGGCATATACCTCAGTCTACGCGCTTCCAGAAGGCGTTTGACCGTGAGTCAAAACCGGTGCATATCTGGGAACGGCCACGCAGCGGGTGCGCTGGTAGGGTACGGGCCTCTCGAGATTGACCTCCCCAAGGCGCTCAGGGTCGCCCGATTTGCCGATCCCCGTTCTGTATTGAATGGGTGGCCACTGCCTTCGCGGTAACGATTCCTTCAGAGCCTGCAAAGGTTCAACAGCAGGCTTGCTCTATTGTTCCGGGCCCTTTTCAATCGGCACGCCCACCGCGTTGCCCCACTCCGTCCAGCTTCCGTCGTAGTTCTTGACGTGGGGGAAGCCCAGCAGGTGTTTGAGCACAAACCAGCTATGGCTGCTGCGCTCGGCGATGCGGCAGTAGGCGATCACTTCTTTATCGGGTGTCACGCCTTTCGGCCCATAGAGGCCACGGAGTTCGTCGGCGCTTTTAAAGGTGCCGTCCGGGTTGACGGTGGTGGCCCAGGGGATGCTCCTGGCACCCGGGATGTGTCCACCGCGCAACACCCCTTCCTGGGGATACTCGGGCATATGGGTTTTTTCGCCGCTAAACTCGAAAACCCATAGAGGTTTTCTGCATTTTCTGTCA
>NZ_CALMCQ010000160.1 GCF_937863175.1 uncultured Meiothermus sp.
GGCCAGGGGCCGAGACGGATACGGTGGGTTCGGTGCCAAAAATATCCTTGAACATGGCCTGTTTAGCATACGGCAGGAAGCAGTAGTGGGAAGCCTTGCATAGCCGCTGTACGGTGCTTATAAACTTCCTGCAGGCATCCGTAACACCTAGTCCGCCAAAACGGCCTGGTGAAAGCATCATGGGAACTTATACGACGAACGAGGAAGCGTCTCTTAGCTGCGTCCTGTTGAGGTTGTCCAATCCATAAAGCCCACCGATCCAGTTGCGCGCCCCTGGCGCAGTACCCCGGTGTAGGCCGAGCCTGGGGCAGCGGCAAAACTACTCTGTAAGCGCTTTAATCATGTCCAAATACCCGATCCTCCTGGTTTTCCTGAACACCCCGTCTCGCAGGGCGGGGTACTTCGTTACAACCCAGCAGGATTCGTTTGCCCGTGGGCCTGTGCGAGATCCTCGCACACTGGATTCCAGGGTATTTGCAAACTGCGCTGAATAACAACAACCCCCCTCTCGGCGGGGGGTTAGGAATGGAGTTCCTGGCCAGTATGCGAAACAAATGGAGTGCCAGGCATTTAGGCTCAGCCTCGAGGGGTTCCAATGGGAACCTTATGAGCAGGGGTGGCTCGAGGCTAAGCAGGTTCAGAGTAGCAATAAGTTGTGCAAAAGATATGGAACCGTTGATGGTTTACGTGTAGCTTCGACCAACCCCGCCGGTGCATCCTGCAACACCAACCCCAACTCGCCGGTATGGAGGCCCAGGTTCTGCTTGGTAGCCAGGAGGCACGAAACCCAGGTCGCCAGGATGAAGCCACAGATGAAGAAGGTCAAGCGGGTGGCGATGCTTGCCCAGGGGCAGGTTATCTGGTCTGGAAGGCACCACCTTCACCGACGCGATCTTTTCATGGCGGGCTCGTTTTTTCGGAGATTCCTGAACCGTAACCTGTTCCGGCGAACAACCTGTCATGCCTACTGGCGCCTGGGTTCATCGGGTCAACCTTTCGATCAGGTCGCGGTGCTGCGGGAATTGCCGGACTAGTTGCTCGCGCTGGGCCAGTTCAAAGTCGCTGAAATCAAAGCCAGGGGCCATGGTACAGCCCACCAGAGCATAGCTTTCAGGTGCGTTTAAGCTGGCCCCCAGCCAGTAGCCTGCAGGAACCACGGTTTGGAACCCTTGCCCCTGGGTTGGATCGGGGCCAAGCTGGGTGTGAGTGGGCTGGCCTTGGGGGGAGAGCATCCAGATGGTGAGTGCGCTACCTGCATAGAAATGCCAGACTTCATCGCTTTGAAGCCGATGGAACGCTGAAAAATCGGGGTATTCCAGCAAGAAGTAAATGGCAGTGGAAAAAGCTCGCTGGCCAGTGTAGCGGCCAGGCAGGTGGGGATGTGCAATGGACTCGCGGGCGATGTAGGTTTGGCGGAAGAAGCCACCCTCGAGGTGCGGCTGTAGAGCAAGATGATCGATCCAAAATTTCGCACCATGCATGAAGAATCTCCTCACTGACGGTTGGAAGGCTTGGCAACTGGATCTCCAGCGGGCAAGATCGAAGCTGCGGCCTACTGAGTTTGTCAAACCCAGAAGGCCCAGTTGCCAAAATGCAAGGTTACAGACGCAGCTACCAGACGTATGCCGAGCTTGAGGCAGGGACAGCCATCCGGAGCAAGCATCTATCCCACCATCCCGAAACTTAGAATACCGTGGCCTGGATGCTTAGCGGCGGCGCCTGCCAGAACGTAACAGGATACCTGAATCTGGCCAGACTCCATCGGCAATCAGGTGCAGCCACTGCGAAGCATAATACCCCAGTACCAGCGCCCATAAGATTTCTTGAGAAGGTGCTCTGAACTGGGTCTGCAAATCTAAATTGACCCCCAAATAGCCCGTGATGGCGGTAGTGACCCAGTACAACACGATCCCCATCGCCCCCAGGTACAAAATGCGTGTGAGAGGGCCAACCATCCAGGTATGTGAAAGCCCTCGGTGGGCAAACATCCAGCCATATGGCACCCAAAACAACCCCAACCAACCCCAGCGCCCTTTGGCCCGCACCTGTTGTTCGGCCAGGTCAAGATCGGGGGTAATCAGGAAAGTCCCGAGTAAGAAACTGCTAACGAAGGCCACCGCGACGGGTTGGGAGATGGCGATTTCTTCCTGGTAAACCCAGTAAGCGGCTGAAGCCAACCCCAGCACGCCGATATTGATGGCTTCGTGAACACGACCCGATGGCACCTGCGTAGTTTACGGGTCTGGGTGTGAGAGTACAGTTTCAGACAAACAATTTGGAGAAAAAAGAGCAGCAGGTGTGAAAGAAAGCTCGCTGGATATGGGGAAAACCACAGACTGCAGGCCTGGAGTCGCTGCCTGTGAGCCAGGAAGTTTTGCCATCAATATTAGCCTTACTTCTGCGAAAAATTCTCGATAATTCTGTTTAAATCAGAGCCATTGTTGGTTTTCTAG
>NZ_CALMCQ010000161.1 GCF_937863175.1 uncultured Meiothermus sp.
GGTCGGTGACAATACCGATGACCCGGCCTTCCTTGACTACCGGCAAGCGACGGAATCCCCCCTTTTTCATGATCTGGGCAGCTTCAGGCACCGTAATATCCGGTGTGACCACGTCGGGGTTTGGGGTCATGCAGTCTTTAACCAGCATTGCTATCACCTCACAAGCAAGGTACTCTCCCAGGCCGGGGGCAGATGTCTCTACAGTCCAGGAAGCCGTGGGCATAGCCTTAAGCTGTGCAGACCTGGCTTGTCCTGATTGCCTATGCCAGCCGTCTGGGCAGTACGCGTGAGATAGCCCAGGCCATAGGCGAGGTTCTGGCCCAAAGAGGTGCCAGGGTTGAGGTGCTACCGGTTGAAGAAGTACAGCACATCGAAGACTATCAGGCCATAATTGTGGGGAGTTCCATACGAGATCAGGCCTGGCTACCCGAAGCCCGGCGTTTTATCCAGATTCACCTGGATAGGTTACAAGCGCTTCCACTGGTGTACTTCATGGTCTGTGGACAGATGAGCAATCCCACTCCCGAGCATTTCCACGAAGTGTATGAATACTCACGCGAGATGAGGGAGCTGGTAGAGCCCATCGAGACCGGCATTTTTTCAGGCTCGCTGGATTACAGCCGACTGAGCCACGAAGAACGGGTCAGTGTGCTGAGCAAGGGGCTCCCTGAGGGCGACTTTCGACGCTGGCAGGACATCCGGGCCTGGGCCGAGGATGTGTATGATCGGTTGCAATTGCAGTTTGCACGATCCAGGGCCGAGGAAAACATCAGACCGTAGATAATGGCCTCGGCTCACGGCGACCCGCAGTTAGACTGCTTATTTTGTGACCTTATTCAAGGTCGCCTCTCAGATGGGGGATGCTTTCCTTACTTTGCCCAGCGAGGACTAACCGGTGCACTTTATAGGACGCAGACACCTGGCTGCGCTTATATAGCTAAATCAGCAACCCCCTGGGGATCGCTAGCGACAAAAATTACCAGAAAATTGCTATCGTTTGCGCCTCCCACCCCCACCCAAAAGCCCCCCCAGCACACCGCGCATGATGCGCTGTCCTTCGCGGCTGGCCAGGAAACCAACCGCACCTCTGGCCAGGTCACCCAACAAGCTACCTTCCGGCGGAGCTCCGGCTCGAGGTCTTTGCATTTCTGGTTCTACAAGCGGTGTTCGGGCTGCTTTAGCCTTCAGCATTTCGTAAGCCGAGTCCCGATCCAGGGCCTTCTCATAATGCCCATAGACCGGGGATTGTTGAATAACCTGCTTGCGCTCTTCGAGACTGAGCGGGGGCAGTTGGGTGCGGGGCGGGTAGATCAGGGCACGTTCCACCACGCTGGGAATGCCTTTTTCGTCCAGGGTCGAGACCAGGGCCTCGCCCACGCCCATTTCCAGAATCACAGTGGCGACATCCAGCTTTGGGTTGGGCCGGAAGGTCTCGGCAGCACTTCGGACTGCCCGCTGGTCTTTTGGGGTGAAGGCCCGCAGAGCGTGTTGTACACGGTTGCCCAGTTGCCCCAGCACCTCCTCGGGAATGTCCAGGGGGTTCTGGCTGACAAAGTAGACCCCCACCCCCTTGCTGCGGATCAGGCGCACCACCTGCTCGATTTTTTCCCGCAGGGCTTTGGGGGCCTCGTCGAAGAGCAGGTGGGCTTCGTCAAAAAAGAAGACCAGTTTGGGCTTTTCGGGGTCGCCCACCTCGGGCAGCCGCTCGAAAAGTTCGGCCAGCATCCAGAGCAAGAAGGTGCTGTAGAGCTTGGGCGACTGCATCAGTTTGTCGGCAGCCAGGATGTTGATGACCCCCTGGCCGCCCTGGGTCTGGAGCAGGTCTTCGAGCTCGAGGGCCGGTTCGCCAAAAAACTGGTCGCCGCCCTGTTCTTCCAGGGCAATCAGGCCGCGCTGGATGGCGCCAATCGAAGCCGCCGAGACATTGCCGTACTCGGTTCTGAACTTATCGGCGGTGTCACCCACGAATTGCAGCATGGCCCGCAGGTCTTTCAAGTCCAGCAACAGCAGCCCGCTGTCGTCGGCAATTTTGAAGACCACGGTGAGTACCCCGGTCTGGGTATCGTTGAGGTCGAGCAAGCGGGACAAGAGCAGTGGCCCCATCTCGGAAACGGTGGCCCGCACCGGATGCCCCTGCAACCCAAACACATCCCAGAACACCACCGGGTGGGCCTGGTATTTGAACTCCACAAGCCCGAGTCTCTGTACCCGTTCGATAATTCGGGGGTTGTCGGCCCCAGCCTTGCACATTCCCGACAGGTCGCCTTTCACATCGGCCATAAAGACCGGCACACCAATACTGGACAGTTGTTCGGCCAGCACCCGCAGGCTCACGGTCTTGCCGGTACCGGTCGCCCCGGCAATCAGGCCGTGGCGGTTGGCCATCCTGGGATACAGGAATACTTCCGATTCACCTTTAGCAATCAGCATGGGATCTGGCATATCAGGCTCCTGAACGCCATCATACTGCCTGACCAAACCTGGTATTCAGTCAATCGGTAGCGTGGGTCAGGCCACCCAAAAAAGGGGGACGCCAGGTATCTCCAGGTTAGGAATTTGCGCTACCCACAGGGGCCTGGCTACAGAGCCGCGCCAAAGCAAACCCCAAAAAACGCATAGGGTATAACCCTAGCGTAACTTCTATTGCGGGCGCACTTAACCCCAAAACAATCCACCCGTGTGACACAATCGTAGATGTGCCCAGAAAGCAGCCGCAAAGCCCCTGGTCGCGCAGCCTGCAAACCGCGATCTGGCGGCGCGAGTGGAGCAAGCTGTACGCCCTGGTAGAGGCCGAGATCCCTGCAAGGGCTGCCGAGCGGCTGGTCAATCACCCGGATTTCACCGACCCCGACTGGGCCCGCTTCGACCTCGAGGTGGTACTGTTGTCCTGGGCGTTCCCCGACTTTGTAGCTTACCTGGAAGCCCTGAACCTGTGGCTGGGAAAAAATGTTTTCCTCGAGC
>NZ_CALMCQ010000162.1 GCF_937863175.1 uncultured Meiothermus sp.
GGGGGTAGAGAAGGCCGGACGGTCGGGAATGGGTGCTGCCGGGAGGGGGGTAGGGGGGCGCTCGGGGTAGGTCAGGGCATACTGGATGGCCAGCCGCATATCGGTGGGGCCGAGCTGGGCTTTGATACTGCCATCCTGGAAGCGCACCATCGAGTGCACATAGGACTGGGGGTGAATCTGTACCTTTACCTGCTCAATGGGAACCCTGAATAATTGCACCGCTTCCAGCACTTCCAGGCCCTTGTTGAATAGGGTGGAGGAGTCAATGGTCACCTTGGGCCCCATCTTCCAGCGGGGGTGGTGGAGGGCCATCTGGGGCGTCGCCGTGGAGAGATCGGCGGGCTCACGCAGGAAGGGACCCCCTGAGGCGGTCAGGATCAGTTCCGCCACATCCTCGAAGGGTTCCCCAACCAGGCTCTGAAAAATTGCAGAGTGCTCGGAATCTACCGGGATAATCTCGGCCCCGCCTTGCCCGGCTTCTTGCCACAGCAACGGCCCGGCGGCCACCATGCTCTCCTTGTTGGCCAGCGCAATTCTGCGCCCTTGCTGCACCGCAACCCGCACACCAGGCAGGCCCGCCAGACCCGGAATGGCACCCACGACTACATCCGCCGACCAGGCCGCAACCTCCAGGGCATCGGCGATGTGCAAGGTTGGAAAGCGAAGCCGCAGCTCGGGCAACACGGCTCCATAGGCTGCCACCACTTCAGGCTGGAACTCGGCAATTTGTTGGGCTAGAAGGTTCAGGTTTTTTCCTGCGACCAGTCCTGCCACCTTATAGCCCCGCCAGCGGCATACATCCAGGGTCTGGGTTCCGATGGAACCGGTAGAACCCAGCACCACGATGCGTTTGGGAGGATCACTCATCTTCTCGCCAGTGTACTGGTTTCAGTGCTTCCAAACTATGCTGGTCACCGGCTCGAGCCCGGCATACCTCGGGGTATGGCCCCCATTCGCATGCGATTCTGCAGGTTGACCTTGCGGTTGAACCAGCTCGAGAGGACGCAGCGCAGTAACAGAGGCCTATTACCAGACCTGCTGGATGTGGATTTTTTCGGAAACCTCAAATGAAGATGGTCAGCAGATAGTACGTGAGCGGAACCGTAAACAGGTGCGAGTCCAGCCGATCCAGCAGTCCGCCGTGGCCGGGCAGGAAGTGGCCGGAGTCCTTAACGCCGCAAAAACGCTTGAGCATGGACTCGGTCAGATCGCCCAGTTGGGCCGCAAAGGAGAGTACCAGATTGACGATAAAGATTTCGACGGGTCGGAACAGGGCAAAGGGGCTTTCGGGATACGCTGAGCGTACGATGGTGGTAAAAAGGAAGAGCAGTAAGAAGCTGGTGGCGATTCCGCCAATGGAGCCTTCCACGGTTTTGCCCGGGCTAATGGTAGGAGCCAGCTTGCGCCGCCCCAGATAGCGGCCCACGAAGTAGCCCCCGACATCGTTGGAAAAACTGCAAAGCAGGGGCAAGACCAGAATCCAGATACCCACGCCGCCATCGGGGGAATGGCGCAGCAGCAGGAAGAACCCCAGCGTCCAGGGCAAATACAAAAAAGCCATCAGGCTATAGGCAAAACGCTGGATGTTTGCTCCTGAGATTAGCTCGGAACTGAATGCCCCAATCAGAACCAGTCCCAGAGCGATTTCGCGCCACGGTACACCGGGGTAGAAATCCTGGAGCTGGGGCAGGCTGAACAAAAGCATGATCAGCCCACCCCCAATCAGAAAAGTCATATTGAGCTCGATGCCCTTGTTGCGCAACATGTACCGCAGCTCGAGAGAACCCAGTACAAGTATGAAAACCAGTGCCAGCAAAAGCAAAATCCGGCCCTCCCAGATCACCCCAAAAAGCACCAGTACCCCGATGAGCGAGGAGGCTATGCGGGTTGGTAATGAAGGATCAGGTCGGGCTTCCGGGCGCTGCACGGTAACAGCATATCAGCAGGGGTGTCCAGGACTGGCTAAAGACTGGATATGATCGAGGGTAGTCCAGGATGACCCTAGCCACCCAGGATTTCCTGCTCCTTTTTGTGCAGGGTGTCGTCAATCTTGTGGATATAGTCGTCGGTAATCTTCTGGATCTCAGCCTCGGCGCGTTTGATGTCATCTTCGGAAAGGTGTTTTTCCTTCTCGATTTTTTTAGCCCTGTCGAGGGCTTCGCGCCGGGCGTTGCGCACAGCGATTTTGGCCTCTTCGGCGTAGTGTTTGACCGATTTGACCAGATCTCTGCGCCGCTCTTCGGTCAGGACAGGAATATTGATGAAAAGGGCATCGCCCTTGTTGGTAGGGTTGAGACCCAGATCGGAGTCGCGGATGGCTTTCTCGATCTCTTTGAGCATGCCGGGATCCCACGACTGCACTACCAGAGTACGCGGATCGGGAGAGGATACTGTGCCCACCTGGTTAATTGGCATGGCGGAGCCGTAGTACTCGACTTTGATGTTGTTGAGAAGGGCTGGGTTGGCCCTTCCGGTGCGCATGGTGGCGAGGTGGTGCTCGAGGGCCTCGAGCGACTTTTGCATGTGGGTCTTGGTTTCGGCGTAGAGG
>NZ_CALMCQ010000163.1 GCF_937863175.1 uncultured Meiothermus sp.
GCTCACACACCCCGAAAGCCCGGTCGCCGGTGATGCCGCGCAGAATCAGGGCAAACTCCTCGCCCCCGATTCGTCCGGCCACATCCGAGGCCCGCAGGGCCTTGCGCACCAACTGACCTATCCGGCGTAACACCTCATCGCCAATCCCACCGCCAAAGCGCTCGTTGATTTCCTTGAAAACATCCAGATCGAAGGTCACCACAGTAAAGACGTCTCCACTGGCAAAAACCCGCTCGAGGGCTTTTTCAAATGCAGCTTTGCCGGGCAGTCCGGTGAGTTCGTCGTCCTCCTCGGCTCCGTAGCCCTCCAGCAACGGGCTGCGGGCATTGAGCAGGTTCTGGTTGCGCTCTTCCACCAGGCGCTGGGCCGACTCGAGGGCGCCTCGGAGGGATTCCAGGTTGCTGCTGGAATGCACAATCTGTGCGCGCATTTGCTCAAGCAGTTGCACCAGTTTTAAGTCTTCATCACGGAGTTTGTCTGGTGACATATCGAAACGGATTATATGCAGGTTCTACTCGAGTGCCTGTGCGATTTGACCATTACTTTTCCTGGGCGGTTATCATCAAATTCGAACATACGCGGTGTCACCCTCCACGAAGTGAAGGGTCTGATGCGCTGTGCTGCACGGGGGGACGCGGGCGCATCGGATTCTTCGGCAGAATGACCCTGCGGCGATGGTGTACCTGCTCGAGAGCCCAATCCCACTTTTGTGATAAGAGCTAGAAGCGCTATACGCCCGATGGGTGCTATGGCACCGATGGGGGGCAGGTAATGCCAGGTGTGCGGGTAACCCATCCCAGGGGCTAAAACAAACCCTGGAGCTTGCTTCAACTAACCCACCCTGGGTTTTAGCCGATAGATGGTCGTTAGGTTGGCAACCCGGAGAATTATGGATGGTGAGCGAAATTGCCTGAAGCTGTATCTCGTGAGGGCTTTTGGGGTCGCACCCTATCCCGTCCACCACTGGACGGATTGACAAATTGTGTTATTGATCTCCGGTAATGTGACCCTAACC
>NZ_CALMCQ010000164.1 GCF_937863175.1 uncultured Meiothermus sp.
AAATCCAGTTGATCCTGCGCACCGTGGGGCATGCTCTGAGCGCCGACGAAGTGGGAGATCGGGTTGGTGTGAGCCGTGTTACCGCCTGGCGCTATCTCGAGTATTTGCAGCAGACTGGTTTTGTAGCGGTGGAAATGGAATACGGTAGCGTGGGACGACCCATCAAACGTTATAAGAGCACCGCCCATCCCTGAACGGCATCATCCGGGTGGTTCGGTAGCTTATCGCGGTTCGCTCTATTTTTGCCGCGAATCCTGGCGGCAAAAAAATCGAGTCTTGTACAGTTTTTGACTTTCGGGGATGGTTTTACTCGCTGCACTGCTGGGGTTTGCGTCGGCGCGGCTCTGTGGCCAGGCCTCTATGGGTAGAGCAAATTCCTAACCTGGAGATACGTACGACAACCGCTTTACCGCTGGGGGAGGCATTTTGCCATCCGGCGACGCGGAATACAGAGGGTGCGGTAGCTCAGCTATGGGTACCCAGCAAAATGGAGCCCAGGCGGGTGCCCTCGAGGCTTTCCAGCAAGGCTTCCCGCGAGCGCTCGAGGTGTTTGAGCATGAACGCTGCCGCCTCCTCGCCCTTGCCTTGTTGCACCAGTTCAATCAGGGCCGCATGATCCATATGGGCCTGGTTGGCCCCCTGCGGGCGGGTGATTTCCAGATAACGGGCGCGATAAATCCGCCCCAGGACTTGAGCCAGCGAGGCCACCACAAAGCGGTTGCCGGTCAGCTTGGCCAGGGCCAGGTGAAAGTCGGTGGCTTTTTCCAGTTCTACTTCGGGGTCGAGATCGGCATCCACCGAAGCCAGCAAGTCCTTAAGTTCGCGTGTTTTGGGCCGGCGGGCGGCGGCTGTGTGCACCGCATGGGTCTCGAGCCAGTTGCGAAACTCAAAAGCCTCTTCCAGCTCGGCCAGATCAATGGGGGCCACGGTGTAGACCCGACCCGTACGCTGCACCAGTCCTTCACGAGAAAGTTGCTGGATGGCGGCCCGAATCGGGGTGCGGGAGACGGCCAGGAGTTCTTCGAGCCTGCGCTCAACCAGAGGCTCCGCGGGCCTGAGCTCGAGCGACAGGATCAGGCGGCGCAGGCGGCGATAGGCTTCATCGGTTTGCGGTGCAAGCATAGAGGTAAGTGTTATGCTACCTTTTTTGGTATACCATCTCAACCGGGGTTCGGAAAAGTGGTACCAGCAGCCATGTTTCGCGCAGAAGCCCACTCTTGCTAAGCTTTCGAGGTAGGGTCAAAGGGTGTGTAAAACAGCAAAAAGCGTTGGCCTAAAAACATGAGGTTATATTAGGCCACCGCATTTAGAAGAAAACTATATAAGCTGCTCGGCTGCCAACAGACAGGACAATAACATGGCCGAAGATGACCAGCCTACTCCTTACCGTCGGAGGACGGGGTGATTGACTCTGGCAACCGGGAAAGGCAGAGCGGCATAGCGTCTAAGCACTTACTAGCCCGTTTTATAACTCTCATCGTCATTTACCATCTGTAAGAACAGCCTGGTCACGTTGGGATCAAAGTGTGCCCCCGCTTGCTTTTGAATATATTCCAGGGCCTGTTCCTGAGACCAGGCCTGCCGATAGGGGCGGTCAGAAGTGAGCGCATCCCACACATCTACCACAGCAAAGATGCGGGCAGCAAGTGGGATTTGCTCCCCTTTTAATCCTTGTGGATATCCTGTTCCGTCCCACTTTTCATGGTGAGAATGTGGTATCGCCAAACAAGGTCGGAGATACTCGATAGGATACAACCACTCATAAGCGAATGTGGGGTGTTGTCGCATAATGGCCCATTCATCATCGCTCAGCTTGCCTGGTTTGAGTAGAACGCTATCAGGAACGCCTAGCTTCCCAATATCGTGCAGCATGGCCCCACGTCTGATGTGGATCAATTCACTGTCGGAAATTCTTGCCATTTTTGCCAGTACAGCGGTCATGTCTGTTACGCGCTGTGTGTGGCCTTCTGTCTCTCTATCCCGCAATTCGAGACCTTTGGCCCACCCTTCAAGAGTTGCGTCGTAAGCAAGTGCCAACTCGAGACTCGCGCGCTGCAATTCCTGAAAAATCTGCCCACTTTCGATGGCAATGGAGGTTTGTCCGGCAAGGGCGTGAAAGAAATTGAACCAACTTTGACCGGGATGCAATTTGGTGCGATGAAATATTTCCAGTACGCCGATCAGCTTTCCTTTTGCGGTCAGGGGAGTGACGCCATATGAAACGAACCCTTCGGCTGCGACGAGATGGGAGCGTATAAAAGGCGGGTCGGCGTTTCGCAGGTCGGCGAGAAAGATAGTCTTTTGCTCTAAAGCCGCAAGTCCTGCCTGCCCTTTTCCCACGCGCAATTGTGTTTTCTCTATTTCCCTGCTACGAAAACCGCGCCCTGCCGCAAATTCCAAAATATTGGTGTAACGATTCTGCAGCAGAATAGCCCCCGCATCAACCTTTAGATTGCTTGTGACCTTCTCAAGAATTGTGTTCAGAGCTAAAGACAGATCGGTTGTGCCCAGGATGGCGAGGTCAATCTCCTTTAGTGCTTCTATGCGTAGCAGTTGGGTTTGCAGCTCAAGGGTTGTCTGTTTGTGTGGCGTAATGTCTAGCGAGAGAATCAGAATGCCTTCGGATACGGGAGCTATGGTCAGAGAAAACCATGCCGTTTTACCGTCGGGGTAAGTAAATTCGTTCTCGATTTCTGCAGAGGTACGTTCTCGAAGGCAATTTTGTAGCACTGAATACATAGCCGTTGACTCGATGCCCGGATAAACCTCCATCATCGTCCTGCCAACCAGTTCCTCCCTCGTCTTTCGCCCCTGTTTAGCGCAAACTTCGTTGACATATACATAACGAAAGTCGAAGTCTATGATCTGTAGTGCGCCCCTAAAGTGAGACCATAAGCTAAGAGAGCTTTTGGTTGAT
>NZ_CALMCQ010000165.1 GCF_937863175.1 uncultured Meiothermus sp.
AAACTAAGAGCCGGGGTGGTGGTGGCCCATGTCCTGAGGATCCCATCAGCCTACTGGGGCCTGACCGAGCCCACCGAGTCCATGAAGCAACATGCCCGGGATATTCTCGAGCCGTGGGCGTTGCTTGGCCAGCAGATGCAGCTCGATCTGCACACCGAACTAATGAAGAGCGATGACATCGCCGAGAGCATCGTCCATCTGGCTAACCGCAGCCACTGCGACCTGATCATAGCGGGTACTCACGGGCGCAAAGGCCTGGGAAAGATGCTCCTGGGTAGTGTGGCTGAGCGGATCAGTCGTCTGTCCAGAGGGCCGGTGCTGCTGGTGCGTGGGGATGGACAGGTTGCAGCCACCACGGGCCTGTTCGAACGCATTCTGGCCCCGGTGGATGGCAGCCAGGCAGGTCGCCCGGCCTTCGAGCTCGCCGACCTGCTGGCAGCACAACTCGGGGCCGAGTTGCAGATTCTGCATGTGGTTCCCCCGCTTCCTACCCCAGTCGTTGGCCCCTATGGAAACGACATGAGGACCTTCAACTGGGAGGTAGCCCTCGAGGCCCTGGAGCAAGAAGGGGAGGCCCTTCTGCACAACGCCAAACAACAGGCCACGGCCCCCAGGGTCAAAACTGCCCTGATTAGAGCCCAGACCCAGCGTGAGGCCGATGTCATTGTAGAGTACGCCAAAAACAACCATGCAGACCTGATCGTGATGGGCACCCACGGGCGTGTCGGTATCGAGCGCCTGTTGCTGGGCAGCGTGGCCGAAGGGGTGGTGCACCAGGCCCCGGTGCCGGTGTTGCTGATCCGCCCCCTTCAGACGGCGTCAGCCTCCCGCGAATCCGGGGTTGAAAAAGCCCAGGTCTGATCTAAAGCCTCCGGGTTTCGGTTGGGTGGCCAACCGCAACCCATGAGGACAAACCCCAGGCTCTCCACCGGCGTGTTGCCACCGCACGCCACGCCAGACTGAATAGCAAGGAGGATGGTTATGTTGGCCCGTTTTGATCCCTGGCGCGAAATGGACACCATGCGCAGGGAAATCGAGCGCTTGTTTGACGAAAGCCTGTTCCGTCGAGAGTTTCCTTTTCTTGATAAGGGGGTTGCTGCCATGCCGCTCGACATCTACGAGGAAGGCAACAACATCCTGGTGAAAGCCTCGATTCCCGGCCTCAAACCCGAAGACATCAAGATTGAGGTGCGTGGCGATGTACTGCGCATTCATGGCGAAGCCAGAAAGGAGGAAGAGAAGAAAGAACGCAACTACCACCTGCGCGAACACCGCTATACCCGCTTTGAACGCTCGGCGGTACTGCCCAGCGAAGTGCTGACCGATAAAGCCGAAGCGGTGTTTGAAAACGGGATGCTGATGCTAACCCTGCCCAAGTCCGACGTTGCCCAAGCCAAAGCCATCCCGATCAAAACCGTCGCAAAAGTCTAGATGGAGGTAGCTATGTCAGCTCGAGGAATTGATCTAGCAATGGGGCTGGTGTTTGCCCTGCTCGCAATTCTGGGGCTGTTCTTTGCCCCGGGTGGCCTGATTCTGGGCTTCATCCCCAGCAATACCGGCCTGGCGCTGGTCTATCTGATTACCACCGTGGTTTTGCTCTACGGCTACTTCACCAGTGACCGGCTGGCCCATATGGTGGCGGCCATCATTGGCCTGGTCTTTGCCGCCCTGGCGATCATCGGGCTCTTTACCGGCAGCTTTCTGGGCCTGCCTACGGGTGGCTGGAACATCGTAGTCAACCTGATTGCGGCAGTGGTGCTGATCTACAACTGGCTGGGTACGCCCAGAAAAGCAGTCTAAGCCTCAACGGCAACCTTTAAAACGGGGTGAAAGCCAGTTCACCCCGTTTTGACTGGGTTAGATAAGCCCCGAAGTTCATTTGGTTCAGTATTGACTAAACACATTAGACTAGCTAAACTTGGGGTTATGCCCGATGCGCTGCACGATTTTGTAGAGGAGTTCGCCCTGGTTTTCGAGGCGACTGGCACGCCGCGCATCGCGGCCCGCATTCTGGGCTGGTTGATGGTCTGCGACCCGCCCGAACAGAGTGCCACCCAACTGGCCCAGACCCTGGGGGCCAGCAAGGCTTCCATCAGCACCATGATCCGGGTTCTGACGCAGGGGATGCTGATAGAGCGGGTACCCAAAAGAGGCAGCCGACAGGACTTCTACCGCATTCGCCCGGGTGCCTGGACTGACCTGACCGTCAAGCGCCTATCCGCGCTTTCGATCTATACCCAACTGGCCGAGAGGGGTCTGGAGCTGATGGCGACCGCCCCACCCGAACAACGCACGCGCCTCGAGGAGATGCGGGATCTGTTCGGCTTCTTCGAACGGGAATTGCGCGGGATGGTAGAACGCCTGGAAGAGCGGAAACAGCCGTCCAAATCCAGGGTAAGGGTGGGCTAGGCCACCCGACCCCGGCCCCTTCGCTGCTTGAGGTTTTGTAGGAGATGGAGATGAAATCACCCGGTTCAAGCCTGCTGGCCCTGCTACGGCTGGCCTGGCGCAACCTCTGGCGACACCAGCGGCGCACCTGGCTGCTGGTGCTGGTGGTGGCCTATGCCACCGCCAACACCATTCTCTTTTGGGGAATAAACGATGGCTTCTACCAGTCCATGATTATGGGCCATGCCCGCTATCTGAGCGCCCCAGGACTGATCACCACCCAGCAGTATTTTGCCGACCCGGATCCCGATCAACACCTTCCCAGTCTGGATTTCCTGCCCCAGGTAAGGGCCCAGCCGGGGGTGATGGCGGCGGCGCCCCGCCTCGAGTTCCCCGCCCTGATCCGTTCGGCCTACACCGCCGAGCCGGCCCAGGCCAGGGGGGTAGACCCGGCCCTCGAGGGTCGGGTGAACGAGATTCCCCAGGCCATCACCCAGGGGCGGATGCTGGAAAGCTCGGGGGAGGTGGTGCTGGGTGCACAACTGGCCGGGCGCCTGGATGCCCGGCTGGGCGAACGGGTGGTGGCCCTCGAGGTTCCCGCCCTGGTTGCAGGCCAGACCCGCTCCCGAGGGGTATTGTTGATGGGCAACCAGCAGCCACCCCGTCTGCTCGAGCGCTTTACCCAACAACACCTTGCCCAGGGAAGGCTCCCCGCTGCCGGCGAGCTGGAAGGCATCGCCCTGGGGGCTTCGCTGGCCCGGGCGCTCGAGGTCAGGCTGGGCGATCCGATCTACGCCTTCGCCCCGAACACCCTGGGTCGGGGCGCAGGGGTTTACACCCTGGTAGGGCTGCTCCGCTTCCCCGATGCGGCCACTGAGGCCCGCACGGCTTTTCTCTCGCTGGCAGCCGCCCAGGAGCTGGCCGGGCCAGACAGCGCTACCCGCATCGAGCTACACTTCCCCTTCACCCGCTTTGACCAGGATGGTCTGCTGGAACCGCAGCTGGCAGAACTGCGCGAGGGCCTGGATCCAGCCCTGAGCCTGGAAAGCTGGCGGGAGGTCAGCCCGGCCATGGCCCAGATTTTCAATATGCTCCGGCCGGTGATGCTCATTTTTACAGCGATATTTTTTGGGTTGGCCGGGCTTTTGGTGCTCAACACCATCTACCTGAGCCTGCTCGAGCGCACGCGGGAACTGGGGGTGATGGTGGCGCTGGGGGCTGGCCCCGCCAGGATGACCCATATGGTGGTGCTGGAAAGCCTGCTCCTGTCGTTGGGCGGGGCCGCCGTGGGGAGTCTGCTGGGGCTGATGGCCATCGCCGCCCTGGATGGCGGATTCTCGCTGGAAGCCCTGTATGGCGAGATGGTGGCCGGGTTAGGAATTCCCACCATAATCTACCTGAGCCTGAGCCCCTGGGATCTCCCCATCACCTTTAGCTTTGCCCTGGCAACCGGCCTGCTGGCGGCCTGGTGGCCTGCCCGGGTTGCGGCCCGCCTGGAACCGGTAGAAGCCATGCGCTTTACCGCCTGAACCGAGGTAGCCCAATGAAACCCTTACTGCAAGTAGAAGATCTGACCAAGGTATACAAAGTAGGTTCCATCGAGACCCCGGCATTGCGCGGGGTGAGCCTGGAGATCCATCCGGGCGAGTTTGCGGCCCTGGCCGGGCCATCGGGCAGTGGGAAAAGTACCCTCCTGCATCTGATGGGGGGCCTCGACAAGCCCTCTTCGGGCCAGGTCTGGCTGGGAGGGGGGCGCATAGACAACCTGAACAAAGCCCAACTGGCCGATCTGCGCCTGTGGAACCTGGGTTTTGTTTTTCAGGCCTATAACTTGATCCCGGTGTTGAACGCGCTGGAGAATGCGGCTTTTGTGCTCGAGCTGCGCGGCGTGTCCCGGGCCGAGCGCGAGGGGAAAGCCCTGCAGGCCCTCGAGGCCCTGGGCATGCGGGAGTTTGCCGCCCGGCGACCCAACCAGCTCTCGGGCGGACAGCAGCAGCGGGTGGCGGTAGCCCGGGCCCTGGCCGCCCAGCCCAAGATTATCCTGGCCGACGAGCCCACCGCCAACCTCGACTCCAGAACCGGCCTGGCCCTGATCGATCACATGCGCCAGCTCAACCGCGAACAGGGGGCCACCTTCTTGTTCAGCACCCACGACCCGCGACTGCTGGAGCGGGTAGACCGGATTGTGCGCCTCGAGGACGGGCAGATCGCAGCATGAAAAGCGCGCGCTTCGCTGCTCGGGGGCTGGCGGTCTTGCTGGCTCTGCTGATCCTGCAACCGGGCCTGGCACAGGAGCTGCAAACGCGCTTTGAGCTACGTTTCTCGACCGCGCTGACCCTCAGCAGCCTGCCCCCCGGTGCCAGCTGGGGCCTGGGGGCCTACCTCGAGGCCCGCTACCATCTGAGTCCGGTAAGCCTCCACCTGGTGCTCGAGCCCGGCGCCAACTTTTCCAGTGCCGTGACCACCGATGCCGGCCTGACCGAGCTGTATGCGCTCTACCGCGCAGACGAACTGGATGTCAGCCTGGGGCTGGAGCGGCTGCCCCTGGAGGTAGCCCGCCTCAGCCTGCCCTACAGCCTCGAGCCCCTGAGCCCCCTGGGTAGCCGACAGGGGCGCTGGGGGGCGCGACTAAGCTGGAACCCAGAGGCAGCCCGGGTGCGCCTGGCAGTTGTGGAAGATGCGGGCAGGGTCTTGCCGGTACTGAGCCTGCGGCGGGAGTTTGAAGGCTTTGAGCTCGAGGCCCATGCGCTTTATCGTTCCAACCCGGTCTTTGGGCTGGGCGGTAGCGGTACGCTGGCGGGCCTGGTGGTCTACGGCGAGACCTGGCTGCTACCCGCAACCGACCGGCTGCGCTACGTCCTGGGCCTCAGCGGCAGCCTGGGGGAAGGGTTCTGGACTCTGGAAGGCGGCCATGCCCCTGCCCTTCCGCCATTTCTGCCCGGCCATTTTTTGGCCGGACAGTGGCTTTTTCGAGCCACCGAGGAGGCCAGTTGGAACCTCGGCGCCCACCTGTTGCTGGAGGATCCGCTGCGGGCCCAGCTCAGCACCAGCTACATTCAGGCCTCCGACAACCACGAACTCACCAGCAGTCTTGCTGTCCAGTTCGGCCCACAGCCTTTGGTTCTGATTATCCGGCTCAGCCTGCGGGCGTTCATGTAGCCAGCAGCATCCCACCCCTTCAGCGCACCCGCTGCAAATACCGCCATCCGAGCCCAACCAGACCTACTTGAGCCTGGTAGACCCTGCCCTCCACCAGATCCCGCCACTGGCCCTCGGGCAGCCGCAAAACCGCCGGGTCGGGGCTGTTGTTGAATGCCGCCAGCACCTCACCAGGGCCCGACTCCCCCCGCAGGAAGGCCATCAGCGGGCCTTCGCCCAGATAGGTGCGGAAGACCGGAGTCCTGAAGGCTGCTGTCTGACTGCGCAGCCGGCCCAGCAACTGGTAGTGCCTCAGTACATCGGCCCGGCACTGATTCCACTGGATCGGGTAGCGGTATAGCTCGTTGATCGGCCACTGCCCCCGTTCACCGGTAAAGCCGCACTCCTCGCCCTGGAAAAACATCGAGGCCCCCGGCAGGGCGTACAGAACCGCCGAGGCCAGCTTGAGGCGGGCCAGCGGCTCAGCCGAGGGGGTCTCACCCAGCCTTCCCCCGCCCAGGTCGGTCAGAACCCGGGGGGTATCGTGCGAGCCAATCAGGTTGAAGCTCATCGCCGCAACCGCTTCGGGGTAGGTGGCATAGACCCTGGCCAGCTCTCCCAGAATCCGCCGCCCATGTTGAAGCGGGCCGCCCCTGGCGAAGCCCAGGGCCCCCCCAAAGGCGGGGGGCGAGCCTCCACGCCCCACGGGGTAGTTCATTAAGGAGTCGAACTGGTCGCCCTGTAAAAACTCTGGGCGCAAGTCCCAGACCTCGCCCACCAGGTAGACATCGGGTTTTAGCGCCTTGAGCTCGGTGCGCCATTTCCGCACGAAATCCACCGCGATCTCGTTGGCCACATCTACCCGGATGCCATCGAAGCCAGAGCGCAGCCAGAACCTCGAGACCCGGATCAGGTAGTCCTGCACCTCGGGGTTGAAGGTGTTGAGCTTGGGCAGACTGCCCAGATTGGCCCAGCCCACATAGGCCCGGCCATCGCCAGGGGTAAAGGGCCAGGTGCGGATGAAGTACCAGTCCCAGAATCGGGACTCGCGCCCCTTTCTCACCACATCCTGGAAGGCCCAGTGGCCCAGCCCGGTGTGGTTGGGCACAAAGTCGAAAATGGTCTTGATGCCCTGGCGTCTGGCCTCGTCCAGCACCCGCCGCAAAAGCGCGTTGTCGCCCAGCCTGGGTGCGACCCGCACGTAGTCGTGGGTGTCAAACCCGTGGGCCGAACCGGAGTCAAAAAGCGGGTTGAAGTAGATCAGGTTTACGCCCAGCGAGCGCAGGTGTGGGAGGCGCTGCAACACCCCGGCCAGGTCGCCGCCAAAATACTGCTGGCAGCAGTGGTACTCCCCCGGCGGGTCTGTCCAGCGGGAGAGGTAGGGCAGCCGGCCCTGCCAGGTCTTGTCGAAGACGGCCTGGGAGGTCTCGAGGGCCCGGCGGTCGTTGCTGGGGTCGGCGTTGTAGAAGCGGTCGGGGAAGATCTGGTAGCCCACCCGCCCTGCCACCCAGTCCACCGCTCTGAAGGGGTTTTCCGGCGCCGCGAAGGGGCCAAAGGAATGCTCGGCACCCGCCTGGTCTACTACCCGGATACGGTACTGTCGCAGCGGGGTCGGCAGCGCTACCCGCCACATCTCGCCATCCGGCCAGACCAGTTGCCGGGCCATCGGGTAGGCTCGATCGGCCTGCAAGACTGCCGACTGGATGCTGCCCTGGGGCACCTGGAAGCGCACCGACAGGCGCCCATCGGCCTGCGAGACAAACCGGGCTTTGCTGGGGTCGTGCTCGAAGCCCAGCCCCACTTCCTGCGGCGGAGCCACGGCAGCCCGGCCCACCTCCCGCAGCGCGTTCTGTCCGCCCTGCCCATCATCGGCGCAGCCCTCCGACTCGGTGTCCACCTGGGGGGTGCCGAAGACCTCGTCGTCGCACATGTTGCGGGGCCAGTGTCCGTTGATGAAAAACTTGTACGCGATGGGGCCGCGAGGCAACTCCACCCTCGCCTGCCAGACCCCGGCCTCGGTTTTCTGCATGGGCAGCTCGGCCCAGTTGTTGAAGCTGCCCCGCACGCTGACCGAACGCACCTCGAGAATCATGGGAGGGTCGTAGGTGAAGGTGACCGGTAGTTTTTCCTGGGCCAGCGAGAAGCCCAGCAGTGCGAATAAAGCCAGCAGTGATTGAATCAGCCCACGCATTCTTTACCTCCGGCCTTGACCACATCCCGAAAGCACCGCTGGAATGGTTTCCAGCCTGCACCACCCACCTAACGATTAGATGCTACCCTGGGCTGCGGCCTCAGGACCATTACCAGCACCCCCGCCAGCACCAGCCCCGCCCCCAGATACCCCAGCAGGCTGAACCGCTCGCCCCACCAGAGCCAGGCCGCGAAGGCCGCCACCACCGGCTCGAGGGTCGCCACCACCGAGGCCCGCGTGGCCTCCAGCCGCCGCAGCCCAGCAAAGTAGAGCGTTACCGCCACAAAGGTGGAGACCACGGTCAAAAAAGCGATCGCCCCCCAGGCTTCGGCGGTTTTTGGGGCAAAGTCTACAAAGGGCAGCAGCCCCAGGGCCCCCACCGGCAGCGCATAGAGAAAAACAGTGGGGGTGGTGTATTTGTGCAAATAGAGCTTGCCAAACAGGTAGTAGGTAGCATAGGTCAGGGCCGAGACCAGGCCCCAAAAAATCGCGGGCAGGGTGATGTCTACCCCACCGCCCTGCATACTGACCGCCGCCACCCCCAGCAAGGTCAGGGCTACGGCCCCCAGCTTGAAAGCGTTCATGGGTTCGCGCAAAAACAGCCAGGAGAGCAGGGCCACAATGGCCGGGGCGGTGTAGAGCAAGACCGAGGCCAGGGCTGCGCCCCCGCTCTGGATGGCCAGTTGGTAGGCTCCGTAAAACAACGAAATTCCCACCAGACCAAACCCGGCCACCGGGAGCAGGTCTTTGCGCAGCACCAGCATTTTTTGAATCAGGAAGGCCTGGGCTCCAAACAAGACCGCCCCCAGAGCGGCCCGCCAGAAAGCCACCTCGAGGGGGCTGACCCCCTGTTCAAAGGCCGCTTTGGAGACCACCCCCAGCAGCCCCCACAAACACGCTGCGGCCAGAACGTAAAGGTAGCCCACCCGAGGCTTATTCGGTGGCCCGACCCTGACGGCGGGCCATTCTGCT
>NZ_CALMCQ010000166.1 GCF_937863175.1 uncultured Meiothermus sp.
CTCCCGGCAATTTTACCCCTACAGGATCCAGGCCAGACCGCCTGGCGGGTGGGCGCTGCGCTGGTGTTGTTTGCCCTGGTCTTATGGGCAATTCGCCCAGGGCGGCGGACGATCTCGGAAGCGGCATTTCTTGTCCTGATGGGGTTTTTAGTGGTTGCCTGGTTGAGCTACAACTACATGCCCTTTCTGGCTCTGGGGCTGATTCCCGTCCTGGCGCGTTACTGGTTACCACTTTGGGCGGTTCTACTGATCGTGGCGGGGCTGGTGGGCTACTCGGCCTGGTGGGCCATGCACGAGCCCTTGCAGGTCAGTTTCGAGATTGTGCTTACCCAGGGTCCGCTCGACACCACTGCCTGGAGCGCCCTGCCCATTCCTGCCGAGTACCCCAGCCTGGGTCTGGCTTTTTTTGTCTTCACCACTTTTTTGTTTGGGGGTTATTCGCTTTTTACCCTCGAGATGCTCTTACGCGAGACCAGGGCGCGGGAGGAGCTCGAGCATACCCGCCGCGAACTCGAGCAGACCTCGCGGCAGGCCGGCATACTGGAAGAACGCCAGCGCCTGGCCCGCGAGATTCACGACACCCTGGCCCAGGGCTTTGCCAGCATCGTGGTGCAGCTCGAGGCCGCCGAGATGGCTTCCGAAAACGAGACTTCCGCTGGACGCTATCTGGGGCAAGCCCGCACTTCTGCGCGCGAAGGCTTGTCGGAAGCCCGTCGCATGGTTTGGGCCTTGCGCCCGGAAATCCTCGAGAACACCTCGCTGCCCGAAGCGCTAGGGCGCCTGCTCCAGCGCTGGCAGGAAGATACAGGGGTCAAGGCCCAGTTCACCCTGACCGGCGAACCCCGGTCACTGCACCCCGAACTCGAGGTGGGGCTTCTGCGCATAGCCCAGGAAGCCCTGACCAATATTCGCAAACACTCCCAGGCCGCCCACGCCAACCTGACCCTTTCGTACCTGGCCGACCTGGTGTTAATGGATGTGCAAGACGATGGGGTCGGGTTGCAACCCCCCATCTCGGGCAGCTTTGGCCTGCGTTCGATGCGTGAGCGGGTGGAGGCCCTGGGGGGTCAGATGACGGTGGAAAGCGAGGCTGGACAGGGCACAACCCTGGCCTTTAGTCTGCCCCTCTACGGACTGGTGGAGGCCCGGCCAAAGGTGGGGACCCCATGACACATACCGCAACGATCCGAATTCTCCTGGTGGACGACCACCCGGTGGTGCGGGCCGGGCTCTCGGGCTTGCTCTCATCCCAACACGACTTTGAAGTTGTGGGTGAAGCCTCCAATGGCATGGAGGCACTGGGCTTGCTGGATACGCTTAAACCGGATGTGGTGTTGATGGATTTGCGCATGCCCCAGATGGATGGGGTAAGCGCCATTCGGCAGATCCGCGCCAAGCTTTCCAAAGTTCAGGTGCTGGTACTCACCACCTTCGACACCGATTCCGAAATTGTTCGGGCCGTTGAGGCCGGGGCGACCGGCTATTTGCTCAAAGACGTGCCCCGGGAGGAACTCTTCCGGGCCGTACGGCTTTGTGCCAGGGGCGAGGCCGTGCTTTCCCCGCCCATCGCCGCCCGGCTGCTAGGCCGGATGCGCGGCCCCGCCGAAGAAAACCTCTCCATGCGCGAGCTGGAAGTGCTCTCACTGGTAGCCAGGGGCCTTTCCAACAAAGAAATTGCCCGTAAGCTCAAAATCAGTGAAGCCACCGTCAAAACCCACCTGCTGCACGCTTTTGGCAAGCTGGGGGTGGATGATCGCACCGCAGCCGTAACGGTAGCGCTGGAAAGAGGTATCCTCCGGCTGGAAAGTTGAACCCGGCTTATTCCGTCTGGCATTGGCTTGTTGATAGCACTGGGTGACCTGGGCAAAGTGGATCTGCTCTTTGCTGGAACTATGGTCATTGATCTACACGACCCGGCCTTTGTGAAGAACCCCGACCCCATTTCCCCTGGCTTTTGCCTGAAACCCGGGAGGCTATGCTACTCTGGCAGCCTCGCGAACTTCGTGCACAAACTGCCTGGTTTTGTGGTCCAGGTCGTGTACGGCCCAGGGAAGGGTTTTGGCCCTCGGCCACCTGTCAAAAAGGGTATCCAGCCATTGCAACAGAAGGTCGGCGGCCATCGGCCCCGAAGACTGGTAGGTGATGCTGGCATTGCTCAGCGTCACCTTACCCAGGGCCTCGTAGTGGCTGGGGGAGGTATGCATGATGAGCATTCGGAAATTATCGCCCGAATCTTGTCCCACGCATTCCAGAACCCGCCCCTCTCGTAGAGCATTGATCTTATGCAGTGTGACCATGGCTTAATGGTACGTTGCCCCGCTATGAGTTTCCAGTGTCAAATGGTCTAAATGAATCGATCTGCATTTATCGCCCTGCAGGGGTGGATAGTCCCCAATGGGAACCCATCTACCCAGACCAATCCTCGAGAAGATGCCTCTACAAGGGGGAGTAGCGTGGCGGTGCGCACCTGCGCGTATATTCACATGGCTCCATTATTTCTTCAGGGCGTCGCGGATTTCACGCAGCAGGACTATATCTTCGGGTGGGGCCGGGGGTGCAGTGGGGGTCTCGTTCTTCCGGGCCAGTTCCTGGAGCCTGTTCATCGGCGTAACCACGAAGAAATACAGGGCAAAAGCTACCATCACAAACGCCACCACCGCATTGAGGAATTGACCAATGTTTAAAGCGCCCAGCCGGATCGCCGAGAAGTCGGGCGCACCAAAAATCATCCCGATGAGCGGATTGAGTATATCCGCAACCAGCGAGTTCACAATGGTTCCAAACGCACCGCCAATAATCACACCTACCGCTAAGTCAAGCACACTTCCACGCATGATGAATTTTTTGAATCCTTCCAACATACAAACCTTCCGGTTCTTGCCGGTGCTCTGGTTACAGGCCGTCCCTTCTTTTCCAGAATCACCTTCTTGCAGCAATTGATCTACCCACAATGTGACGACCTTTCGTCAATCTAGCCCGGGGGGATTTTGGCGTCAAGGCATACTCCCTTTGTGGAGGTTCTGGGATGGGTCGCATAAGGATCCCACCCTTCGACGGTGCACGAACCGCCTCCCCAGTAGAGTTTTCGGCTACGGGTAGGCGCGCTATTTTCTGACCGCCCTATTCTATACGCCATCCACCTCCAGGGTTTTGCTGCGGATGGCCACTCGATACACCTGCTCGTACTGATCGGTTATAGCTTCGGGATTAAAGTGGGCCTGGGCATAGTGACGCGCAGTTTCACGCATTTGTGCCCGACCGGGTGCGGTCAACACTTCCACTACCGCATGGGAAAAGCCTTCCAGGTCGCCAAACTCTACCAGTCTCCCCACTTCTGGGATCAGCCACTCGGGAATGCCCCCCACCCGGGTAGCGATCACCGGAACCCCACAGGCCAGAGCTTCTAGTCCGGACTGCCCAAAGCCCTCATACTCCGAGGCCAGCAAAAATGCATCGGCCGAGCCGATAATTTCCTCGGGTTTCTTGGCCGTGGCCAGCGAGGTCACGCCATCGTCCACGCCCAGACTATGGGCGATGCTCAATGCCTCGGCTCGCTCAGGGCCTGTACCCACCAGAACCAGCCGGGCCTTGATTTTCTGGCGGACTTTGGCAAATACGTGTACGATATCGCCCACCCGTTTGACGCCCCGGAAGTTGGAAGCATGTACCAGCAAAAACTCGTCTTCGCCAGCATAAAAGCGCTTGGCCTCCGGGTTGGGCCGGAAGCGCACGGTGTCTACGGCATTGAAGATCACCTGGGCGCACACCCCAAACGAGCGCTGGGCCTGCTGGGCAAGGTTTTGCGATACCGCCGTCACTGCGGCAGCTTTTTTGAGCGCCTTGCTGGTGAGGGTCTGGTAGGCCGGGTCAATACCCAGCAGGGTCACATCGGTACCATGGAGGGTATGGATTAGGGGAATACTGCCCTCCGCAGCCAACTCGGCAGCCACTGCGTGCGGGATAGCGTAGTGGGTGTGGATCAGCTCGAGGTGTTCCTCGCGGATG
>NZ_CALMCQ010000167.1 GCF_937863175.1 uncultured Meiothermus sp.
GGAGGCTATCCAGGCTGATTATGTGGAGAATCTCTATCGGGTGTTGTTTAGCCACCCCAGGGTGGAGGCCATCACCTGGTGGGATCTGTCCGACCTGAATGCCTGGATGGGAGCGCCAGCCGGGCTACTGCGTGCGGATATGAGCCCCAAACCAGCCTACGAACGCCTGAAAAGCCTGATAAAGGGGCAGTGGTGGACAAAAGCCCAGGGAAAGACGGACAAGGATGGGGTGTACCGCACTCGAGCCTTTCTGGGCTCGTACCGCGTGACCGTTAGTGCCGGAGGGCAAAGCCAGATAGCCATTGCCGAGGTCAACAAGAATGAAGACGGGGAAACCATCCTGAATGTGCTACTAGGGCGCTAGTGCTCCGGTAACTTAATTCCCGAGACGAATTCCGACCCTCAAACTGCGGGATTTGCTTCGGCGCAGCGTGCTTTGGGACTCGCTGTCGTTCGCATGCCTGGCCGCATCTGATCTGTCCAGGACAAATAATTCAAATCCAGAATGCCTCAATCATTGTGAAGCGCTCTAAATGCCCAGGGTTCGCTAGAAAAGCCGCTTTGTTCTACCGAGCCGAGAAGGGATTGAAGTTGGTGCTGCGATCAAAGCAGTCTTCCTGCTCTGCCCGTTTCAGAAAGCCCACCACGGTGTAGGTTAGCGGTGTGAACAGCACCTCCACTCCTACCTTGAAGACGTAGTTGGAGACAAATACTGTCCAGAGCAGGCTGTTATCCCAGACCCCATAAAAGGCAATTAACAGGAAAATCGCGGTGTCTAACCCCTGTCCTACTATAGTTGAGGCGGTGGTGCGCAGAGCCAGCCAGCGCCCGCTGGTGATGACCTTCAACCTGGCAACGATATAGCTGTTGACAAACCCACCCACCCAGTAGGCTACCAGGCTGGCCAGCACGATGCGGGGCACCAGGCCCAGTAGGGTAGAAAAGGCTTCGGAGTACTTCTGGCTGACCTCGTCGGACGGGGCAGGGAGGGCATTGACCAGGCCGAGCGAGAGCGTCGTCAGCAACAGCAGAAAAAAGCCTGTCCAGATCACCCGGCGAGCTTTTTTGTATCCATACACTTCGGTCAGGATATCGCCAAAAATGTAGGCCAGTGGAAACAATAGAGTGCCGCCATCGAAGGTAAAGGGGCCAAAGAGCACGACCTTGGTGGAAGAAATGTTGGAGACGATCAGCACCACCACAAAGGTCGCGGTGATCAGGTCGAGGTATCGGTATGTCTTCATATGCGGTTACGCCGGAAGCTCGGCGCACAAACCCCCATTTTAGAGGTTTGCACTAGCCTTGTGAGGTAATGAAGGGCAGGTTGCGGTCGAACTGGCTCCGGTCGAGGCCATAGCCATAAACGAAAGCATCTTCGATCTCGAAGCCCAGGTAGTGGATCGGAACCTCGACTTTCCGCCGCAAAGGTTTGGAGAGCAGGGCGGCAATCTTGAGCGAGGCAGGCTGGCGGGCTTCCAGCATGCGCAACAGATAGGCGATGGTGATACCGGTGTCCACAATATCTTCGACGATAATCACCTGGCGGCCTGCAATGGGGATGCGTAAATCTTTGAGCAGCTCCACCTCGCCGCTGGTTTTTTGGGCATTGCCATAGGAAGACACCGCCAGAAAGTCCATCGAAACCGGCATGTCTATCGCCCGCACCAGATCAGCCATAAAGATAAAAGCCCCATTCAGCACACAGACCAGATGGGGCTCCAGACCTGCATAGTCAAGTTTTATCTGCTCGCCCAGTTCGCGTATTCGGGCGGCGATTTGGGCTTCGCTGAGTTGTACCCTGCCTTTTCCAGGTCGAAAGACGCTCACTGCTCGATTCTACGGCACCCTTTTTGGCCCGTACACTGGCCTGAGGCGATTTTGCTTCAGGTCTATGCTGGGCCTTGCGTTTGCTGGGGGCAGCAGCAGGCTTCTGGCGCTGGGCCTGAGCAGGCTTGCGCAACCTGAGCGACCCGGTGTTGGAGTGCAGCAACTTAATTTCCTCCTGGGTAAGGTAGCGCCAGTGACCGACCTCGAGCTCGCCCAGTTCGATCGGCCCCACGGCCAGCCGCACCAGCCGTTCTACAGGATGCCCCACCTTGCCCAACATACGCCGCACTTCGCGTTTGCGCCCTTCGGCCAGGACGAGCTTGATACCGTCTTTGACGGGCTGAGCCTCGAGGGCCTGGGCCAGTCCATCCCCCAACATCACCCCTTGCACCAGTTGCTGGCAGACCTCTTTGCTGACCCTGCCACGCTTGCACCAGGCCCGGTAGAGCTTCCGCACCTGGTTGCGCGGATGGGTGAGGAGCTGGGTCAGGTGACCATCGGTGGTAAGCAGTAAGAGCCCTTCGGTGTCTTTGTCCAGCCGTCCCACCGAATGCAGGCCAGGGTGCTGGGGTACCAGCTCGTAGACCAGTTTTTCGGCGTGCTCATCCTCGTGGGTGGTGGTATAGCCTTTGGGTTTGTGCAGGGCAATGACCACATTTTTTTGTGGCATCCGAACCCGCTCCCCATCCAGCCGTACGATGTCGCCAGTCTGCACCACGGCCCCAATTTCCACGATCTGGTCGTTGATGGAAACCCGGCCAGCCCGAATCAAGTCTTCCGCCTTGCGGCGGCTGGCAATACCCGAGCGAGCCAGAAATTGCTGAAGGCGCATAGACACTATAGTAACGCAGGAGGCGTTGAGCATGCGCTCGAGCGATGAGCGCAAACGGTAGATGGCTTTTGCCGCTCGCTGATTCCGTGCCGTGTATTCAGGTCGTGTACCTCATATCACCGCTAAAACTTCTATAAACCAGACCAAACCGCACTTAATATCTATTTTGGAACGGGGAATAAGTAAACCTGCCAGCTATGCAAATCAGAAGCAAAACCGACCAAGTGTATTCTCGATTAATATTGATGCGCACAGCAAACTGACATATAATCATTTGGCACCAATCAGTGCAAAAAAATCGCTAATTGTGGTTAGGAGGAAGATAATGAAGCGACGTGACTTTTTGAAAAAAGCTGGCATCGGTGCGGTAGCGGCCAGCGCGGTGTTCGGCCCAGTCTACGCCCAGACCCTGCCCAGGGTTCGCTGGCGCATGACCACTCACTGGACGCGGGCCCTGGACGTTTTACACGGTGGGGCCGAGTACGTGGCCAAGCGAGTCGGTGAGCTGACCGAGGGGCGTTTCGAGATCAGCGTACACCCTGCTGGGGAACTGGTGCCAGCGCCGGGAATTTTTGATGCGGTGCGGGGCGGCGCAGTGGAGATGGGGCACACGGCCACCTACTTCTGGATTGGGGTAAACCCCTCTTTTGCCTTCGACACCACCGTACCCTTTGGCATGAACGCCCGCCAGCAGAATGCCTGGCTGTACTTTGGCGGTGGACTAGATACCATGCGACGGGTCTTGGCCGACTTCAACATCATCCAGTTCCCCGCCGGCAATACCATGGAGCAGATGTTTGGCTGGTTCCGCCGGGAGATCCGGGGTCCGGAGGATTTTCGCGGCCTGCGCATGCGGATACCTGGGCAAGGAGGCGCGGTCTTGGCCCGGCTTGGGGCTACGGTGCAGGTCATTCCTGCGGGCGAGATCTTTCTGGCTCTGGAACGTGGTACTGTGGATGCTGCCGAGTTTGTTGGCCCCCACGACGATGAGCGGCTGGGTCTGCACCGCGCGGCCCGCTTCTACTACTACCCCGGCTGGCACGAGCCTGGGGCCACCCTGGCCGTTTTGACCAACCTCGAGCGCTGGCGTGCCCTCCCCAAGCAGTACCAGGAGGCGGTCGAGAGCGCCACCCGCGAAGCCCGCCTGCGCATGTTTGCCCATTACGATGGCATGAACATGCCTGCCCTGGCTCGCTTGATGCGTGGTGGAACCCAGGTCCGACCCCTGCCCACCAGCGTACTGGTGGCAGCCAACCGGGCCACCACCGAGGTGCTCGAAGAAATCGCGGCCAAGGACGCAACTTTCAGGGGCATCCTGGGGCCCTGGAGAACCTTCCGTGAGCAGTCGCGCCGCTGGTTTGCTACCAACGCATTCCGCTACGAAGACTTCGTTCGGGGCCTGCGCGAGACTTAGGCATAATTTTGCAAGAACCAGCACCAAACCCAGTACCCCCCCGATTTCGGGGGGGTCTTACTACCGGGCGTGTTCCAGGGTGAAGATTTCGTCTGTGGGCTGCGGAACCCTGCACACCGCGCAGCTTGCCCAGTCTAATGCGCTGCAAGCACTCTAACCGACTGCTCTTTGCTTCCAGGACGGGGGTTGTTTTTTGAAACCTGGTAGTGGAAGGCCGGTGTTGGTGCCGTGGCGGCCAGCGCCATACTGGGCCTTGCCCAGGGTCAGGAGGCAGCTTGCAGTTGCTGCATGTTTAGGGAGTCCACAACGAGATCAAGTCGGCTTAGAGCCTGGCAGGAAGGCCCTTCGGCATGGGCACTGCACTACCCTGAGTCTTGCCCTGAGATACTGGCCGATGCCCCTCCACCCCGGCCCCTCATGCTAGCTTTCAGGGCCAGGGGTCAACATACAAGCTGGGCGAAGGGGCAGTCGAGGGATGAGTCGGTTCAGCGTGACGGTGGTTGGCAGGATATTGGGGCGGCCAATTACTCCCAAAACACACGAAGGTAGGCCCAGAATCGGGGGCTCATTTGACGGGGAGTCCGGGGGGTGTTAGCATGAGTCCTGCAAAACAAACCTATAGCAGTGGTGTGGTTGTTCTCGTGTGCTTCACCAGTTCGGTTCCCCCTTATTAAGCTGCCTAGCAGCATAGAACCTTGTTGGTTAAAGGGGTGACAAAGGTGAAGCGACGTGACTTTTTGAAGAAAGCAGGGGTTGGCGCGGTGGCGGCCAGCACGGTCTTTGGTTCAGTGTATGCCCAGACCCTACCCAGACTCAGGTGGCGGCTTTCGTCGGGCTGGCCTCGAGCCCTGGATATTGTCTTCGGCCCTCGGAGTGGCGTGGAGTTTATCGCCAGGCGGATCGGTGAGCTGACCGAGGGGCGCTTTGAGGTCTCGGCCCACCCAGCCGGGGAGCTGGTGCCTATGCCTGGGCTTTTCGATGCGGTACGGGGCGGCGCAGTGGAGATGGGCCACTTCTGGAGCGGGTGGTATTTTGGCGTTAGCCCGGTAACCGCCTTCGACTCGGGCCTGCCCTTTGGCATGAGCTCCCGTCAGAAGAACGCCTGGCTCTTGCACGGCGGCGGCCTCGAGTTAATGCGCCCCTTCTATGCCGAACATGGCATGATCAACTTCAACGCAGGGCACTCCCCCATGCCGATGGGCGGCTGGTTCCGCCGGGAGATCCGGGCGCCGGAAGACCTGCGGGGCCTGCGCTTCCGGGTTCCGGGAATGGGAGGGACGGTCTACGCCCGTCTGGGAGCTGTCCCGCAGCTCATACCCGCCGGTGAGATCTTCCTGGCGCTGGAGCGGGGGGTGGTGGATGCCGCCGAGTTTATGAGCGCCCACGACGACGAAAGGCTGGGTCTGCACCGGGCGGCTCGTTTTTACTACTACCCCGGCTGGCAGGAGATGGTCAATACCATGACGGTGGTGGTCAACCTCGAGCGCTGGCGCGCCCTCCCCAAGCCCTATCAAGAGGCCATTGCCAGTGCCTGCGCCGAGGCCAGCTCCCGCCTGACGGCCGAGACCGATGCCAAAAATGCGATTGCCATGGTCCGCCTGGCCCGTGGTGGAACCCAGTTCCGGCGGTTTCCCACCAGTGTGATGCGGGCAGCCCACACGGCCTCAGTGGAAGTGCTCGAGGATCTGGCAGCCAGAGACGCTGCTTTCCGCGCCATCTATACCCCCTACATGGCTTTCCTGAACAATCAGCGCCGCTGGTTTGCCTCCAACGAGTTCGCCATCGAAGACTTCGTGCGCACACTGCCGGTACGCCCCTCCTGAAGGGCTCGCTTCAGCGACCGCCAGGGGCTCTTTAGCGACCGCCAGGGGCTCGCTTCTGGGGCCTCTGGGTATGCAGCTTTCCCCCCTTGTTACAGAGGGGCTACCAAAGGCTTCATCAAGGGGATAATCCAGGCTGGGGGGACTGCTCCCCAGCCTTTTCGCGAGCCACGCGCCTGTGGCAGCGTGAGAGTTTATGCACCTGGCCCAGCGCCGACAGGCTCTCATTACCTGAGCGGAAGCTGGACTCTCGAGGGCGTAAAAATCACCGAAGGGTTCGTTAGAGGCCGTCAGGCTCAGGACTCAAATACACCCAGGTCAACCGAATTCAGGGTAGTAACGTGTATCAGACCCTTCGGTGGGGTGCTGAGCCTGCCCTGAGTCTGGCCCTGAGCGTCGTCGAAGGGTGATCGAAGGGTGGGGGCGACCCGGACGTACACTGCTAATTCTCATGATAAAGGCGTACCGCGGGAACCTGCCAGGATGTTGACGTTGAGCAGACATGCAGTTAGCATAAGCCGCAGCCGCAGCGGACACAGTAGAGAACTTTTGGTTTCGAAATCAAGGGGGTTCTGGTAGTGAAGGTGCTTCTAGCAGTCTCTAGGCTGATTGATACCGTCAACGAGGGGGTGGGTCGCCTTACCTTGTGGCTGGTCGTGCTCATGGTGGGCATTGGGGCTTTCAATGCCATCGTCCGCTCCGTAGATCGGGAGTTCGGAACCAGGCTCTCCTCCAACACCCTGCTGGAGTTGCAGTGGTACCTGTTTGCGCTCGTCTTTCTGTTTATGTCGGCGTATCTACTCAAACACAATCAGCACATCCGGGTGGACGTGATCTATTCACGCCTTAGTCGCCGGGCTCAGGCCTGGGTGGATATGCTGGGGTCGGTTCTGTGGCTCATACCCGCCGTGATGGCTCTGTTCTTTCTGACCATACCGCTGGTGGAGTTCTCGGTGCGGGTTCGCGAGATGTCGCCAGACCCCGGTGGGCTTCCCCGCTGGCCTTTAAAACTTGCCATGCTGCCTGCGCTGCTCTTGCTGGCGCTACAGGGGTTGTCCGAATTTATCAAGAACCTGGCTTTTCTGCGCGGCGATCTGCCCAACCTGCCCCGCGAACGCGTAGGGGAGGTGATCTAGATGATAGAGTCTCTCGCCGCCCTAATGTTTGTGGGTCTCATGGTGCTAATCTTTACCGGTTATCCGGTGGCCTTTGCCCTGGGGGGGGTCTCGCTGGTCTTTGCGGCCATCGGCATTGCCGTCGGAGCCTTTGACCTGAGCTTTCTGGGGCTCTTGCCGAACCGCATCTTCGGCATTATGTCCAACCTGATCCTGGTAGCCATACCCTTCTTTATTTTCATGGGACTGATGCTGGAAAAGTCTCGGCTGGCCGAGCAACTGCTGGATACGGTGGGGCAGATTTTCGGCCCGCTGCGGGGTGGGGTGGCCGTTGCGGTGGTTGTGGTGGGCGTCCTCCTGGCTGCGACGACCGGCGTGGTGGCTGCTGCGGTAATTGCCATGGGTCTGATCTCGTTGCCCACCATGCTCAAGTATGGCTATAGCCGACCCTTTGCCACCGGGGTGATTGCCGCTTCGGGAACCCTGGCCCAAATTATTCCTCCCAGCATTGTGCTGGTGGTGCTGGGCGACCAGATTGGGGTTAGTGTGGGAGATCTCTTCCTGGGTGCCCTGCTGCCGGGCCTGATGCTCGCCGGTCTGTACCTGGTACTGGTGGGCGGGGTAGCCTGGTTGCGGCCTGGTTGGGCCCCGGCCCTGCCCCTCGAGGCCCGTCCCTACCAGGGCTGGGAGCTGGCCCGCCGCGCCACGGTGGCGATCGTGCCGCCAGTCTTGCTGATCGTTTCTGTGCTGGGCAGTATCTTTTTGGGTATCGCCACTCCTACCGAGGCCGGCGCGGTGGGGTCGCTGATTGCGGTGATGATGGCGGCTGCCTACCGCAGGCTCAGCTTTAAGGTTTTCTACGAGACCATGGCCGAGACCGCCCGCTTCACCAGCATGGTGGTCTTCCTGCTGATTGGGGCCAGCGCGTTCGGCCTTATCTTTGCCGGA
>NZ_CALMCQ010000168.1 GCF_937863175.1 uncultured Meiothermus sp.
GCCTCGGAGTCTCCTGGTTGGAGGATGATCTTTTTGAATCCGGTATTACTTGGTCAACCGCTTCCGTTGGGCGAACAGCCAGCGAACGAATTCTGGCTCGCGGTAGACGCGGTTCCAGACGTTGTGTTTTTCGGCGGTAAATTCGGAGAAGCGGGCGCCCCGGTTGCCAGACCTGGCTAATGCGTCGGCAAGCGCCCTGGAAAAGCTCACCGGGACAATGTCATCGGAGGTTCCGTGGAAGTTCCAGATAGGCACTTTGCCCAGTCGTTGCCAGACCATGAAAGGGTCAGCCGCCCCACAAATAGGGGCAATGGCCGCAAAGCGCTGGGGGTAGAGGCAGCCCAGGTTCCAACTACCATACCCTCCCATCGAAAGGCCGGTCAGGTAGACCCGGCGGGGATTGGTCTGATACTGCTGCTCGATTTGATTCAGCAGCTCATAGGCCAGCGCCAGGGGCTCGCCCAGCCACTGCTGACCCCTGGGACACTGCGGCATCAGTACCACCGCAGGCCAGCCTACCGCGTTTTCCTGAATGGCCGGGCCAATGCCTACGGTGGACTGCTTTTTTCCATCGTTGCCGCGCTCGCCGGAGCCGTGCAGAAACAGAATCAGGGGCCAGCCGCCCCTGGGGGCTCTCCCTGTGGGGGTGTGCAGGGCATACGGAAGCAGAGACCTGGGCTTACGGTAGATGAAAAGGGACATGACAGGAGTCTACTTGTCCAGTACAGCCTGCCTCACCGTCGCCACGGCTCCACTAACTGCGTCTGGCTGCGGGCCTGGAGCCGTGTGATCAGGGCTCTTTACACCAGCACCGGTTCCTCGTAGACCCCATACACTGCCCGCAACTCGTCCATCATCTCACCCAACGTCGCATAGGCCAGCGCACACTCCACAAAGTGCGGCATGGTGTTGCGGCCTTCCCTGGCAGCCTGCTGCAAACCCTCCAGGGCCATCTGTACCGCAATGGGGTCACGCTCGGCCCGCACCTGGGATAGCCGCTGGTTTTGGGTTTTTTCTACTGCCGGATCAATGAGTTGAATCGGAACACTGAGACCCTCGTCCTGGAAGGCGTTCACTCCAACAATAATGCGCTCACCGCGCTCCACTTCCTGCTGGAAGCGGTAGCTGGAGTCGGCAATCTCGCGCAGGAAATAGCCCTCGTCAATGGCCCGAACCACTCCACCTATTCGGCGGATGTCGGAGATGATTTGCAGGGCCTGGACTTCCATCTGATCGGTCAGCCACTCCACGTAGTAGCTGCCTGCCAGCGGGTCGGCAGTGTGGGTCACGCCGGTCTCGTAAGCAATGATTTGCTGCGTACGCAGGGCGATCTTGGCGCTCTCCTCGGTGGGCAGAGCCAGGGCTTCGTCGTGGGCATCGGTATGCAGGCTGTTGGTGCCGCCCAGCACGGCGGCCAGGGCCTGGATTGCCACCCGCGAAATGTTGATCAGGGGCTGCTGTGCGGTAAGCGAGACCCCGGCAGTCTGGGCGTGGGTGCGCAGCATCCAGCTCAGCTCTTTTTTGGCCCCATAGCGGTGCCGCATTTCCCTGGCCCAGATGCGCCGGGCTGCACGGAACTTGCAGATTTCCTCGAAGAAGTCGTTGTGGGCGTTGAAGAAGAAACTGATACGGGGGGCAAACTCGTCTATGTCCAGCCCGCGCCTCAAAGCCCATTCCACATATTCAAAGCCGTCGGCCAGGGTAAAGGCCAGCTCCTGCACGGCGGTAGAGCCTGCCTCGCGGATGTGGTAGCCCGAGACCGAGATAAAGTTCCACCTGGGCACGTTGCGCGGCCCCCACTCGAAGGTGTCAATCACCAGCTGGGTGCTGGGCTCGGGCGGGAAGATGAATTCTTTCTGGGCGATGAATTCCTTCAGAATATCGTTCTGGATGGTGCCGCCCAGCTTGCTCCAGTCAAAACCCTTTTTCCTGGCCGCCGCCAGGTACATGGCCCAGATGGCATTGGCGGGGGAGTTGATGGTCATGGAGGTGGTCACGTCCTCGAGGTTGATCCCCTCGAACAAAATCTCCATGTCGGCCAGGCTGCTCACCGCCACCCCACACTTGCCCACCTCGCCTCTGGAGAGCGCGTGGTCGGAGTCGTAGCCCATCAGGGTGGGCAGATCAAACGCTGTCGAAAGGCCACTCTGCCCAGCCTGCAGCAGCTTTTTGAAGCGCTGATTGGTCTGCTCGGCGGTACCAAACCCGGCAAACATCCGCATGGTCCAGAGGCGGCTACGGTACATTGAGCCGTATACGCCCCTGGTGTAAGGGTATTCGCCAGGGTGGCCCAGCTTTTCGTCGGGGTTGAAGCCTTGGAGATCCTCGACGGTGTAGAGCGGCTCGGGGGCAATATCCGAGAGGGTTTTGTGAGCAATCCGGCGCTCGGGCATCCTGGCAATTGACTGCTGGTAGGTTTCCCTCATCCAGGCGTGTTTGGGTCGGGGCTGGGACATGCCGAAATTATATAACGCATTTGCCCCAGTGGGTTCTCATTCCGTTGTATTCTTGGCGAGGTTCGTAGACGAACCGTACGGTAGCGGGGTCACGGCGCCATTAATTTTAGCTCGGTGCCTGGGTAAAAATGCTGCAAGATCTGCTGATAGTCATACCCTAGCTTGCCCAGCCCGTGCGCCCCAAACTGGCTCATCCCCACACCATGCCCAAAACCCCCTCCCCAGAAGGTGATGCGCTGTAGCGTACCGTCCGCATCGCGCTCTTTTTGTAGGGCGAAGGCCGAACTGGGCAGGGCGGGAAAATTGAGCCGAGGCTCGCCACGCCAGCGCTCGAGCAACACATCATTACCTCCGGTGAAGGTATTGTTTGGGCGCAGCAGATTGCGGATGTTCGATTCTCGGCGGACGATAAAGCGCCCGGTCGAAGTCTGAATTTCCAGCTCGCTGATGAACCCGCTGGAGGTACGCCTCAAGGCGCTGACTCGCTGAAGTGCTCCCAGGGCAAACCCAGGCGCGTCCGGCGAGAGCGCACCCTCGGGGGTCAGTACAAATCGGGGGGAAGCCCTGGCCTGTTCGGGCAGGGTGCGAGACAGCAGCGCTTCCAGTTCTGTGCGGCTCAAACTTACCCGCCAGCGCCACAGTGACGAGTCGGCATCGAAAAAGCCTTCGGGGTTCCAGTTTTGAAAGAAAGCCAGTGCTTCGGACTCGCTGTCAATCGAGACGGTAATGGGATTGGTCTGGGTACGCGCCCTCAGATAGGGCACCGCAGGCCGATCCATCCAGACCTCCTCAATGTTTGCGGTGGAGCCGGGGCTGGTGGAAAAGTAGAAAGCCTGGATGGGGGCATTTTGAAAGGTCAGAATCTGATTGTAGGTGGCGTCCACAGCCGCATCGGTGGTGGGATGGGTACGGGTGTTGTTATAAACCTGCTCGCTCACCGAGTCGTCTACATCGGCCCCAAACTGTTTCCAGAAGGTGGTGGTTTGCTGCCTGGAATAGGCATAAGTTCGGGCTGCAACAGCCTGGGCCTTGAGGGCTTCGGGGTGGAAGCTGATGGGCATCTCGCTGGGTAGCACCCGCTTGAGGTAGTCCTGGAAATCCACGGTATTGACGACCAGCAGGCCGTTGCCACGGGTTTCCAGCCACAGCTCGCCCGGATACTCAGGCACCCGGTTTTGTCGAGTGGTAGAAAGCAGGCGGTACCGTACCGGTATGGCGGGGTCGGCCGGTTTGAGATGGACAAAAGCCTCGAGGGGAAACGTTAACCCTTCAAAGGTTGCGACCAGGCTGCCATTTTGCAGGTTAAAGGCCAGGGGTTTGTCGGCAAAGACCGTGACGATGGGCCGAAGATTTTCGCGGCTCGGGCCACTTGAAATCTGCACACTGCCGCCCTGGGGAACCAGAAGCAGGCTTGGGAAGAGGTACTGTGCATCAAACGACCCTGCCCCCAGGCTATGAGAAAGCAGCACCCGGATGCTTTGTCCGCCCGGCGGCGCAGGCTGGGGCGGATTTTGCTGGAGGGAAGCCACGAGCAGGGCAGCGCCCAGGGTAGATGCCAACAAAAAAGCCAGTTGCATCCGGGTCATTCTCACCCTTGTGCATGAGAATTGAAGAGGAGTCGGGCCGAGCCAAGCTCACCTACGGCATAGTGCACATGGGCCAGAAAGGCTTGTTGCAGGCGATCGAGGGGGGCATGGTCTTCCAGCACCAGTATGGCCTCACTACCAGGCAGCCGCAAAACGCCGGCCAGGGCTTCCAGCCCGTCCAGCCCCAAATAAACCCCCCCCCGCTCCACCCGGTCGCCGTCCAGCAGGTTCATTCCCTCACCTCCCAGGTTGGGCGCCAGGCCGGCGGCTTTGAGCACGCGCCAGCCTGCCCAGATCAGGGCGATTCTGGGGTTTGGATGTTTAGCAATCCCCTTCAGGCCCGAGGTTAGCAGGGGCCAGATTTTGCCCGCAACCTCCGGCGACGCGACTCGAAAAGCCAATTCGGTCAGAAAGCTGGCAGAGGGAAAGCGCCCTGGGGTTTCCAATCCTTCCAGCCGCCCTACGAGTTCGACCTGGGTGAGGGTCGGGAGATCGTTGCCGGGTTTCTGGTAGACCTGGTATTTGAGGTGGTGAAAAAGCGAGAGCCTTCCGCTGCGTCCGGTGGGTCGCAGGGCCTTACGGGCGATAGCTTGTGCAGCTCCTTCTGGCCCCACAAACGAGAGGATCACATCCCCTGTCGGGAGCGGTTTGCGCCCGACTACCAGTCCTTCGCTCAGCCGGTAGCGTTCCACTACCTCCATGGTAAGGGAGCGGGAAGAAGTGGACTGGGTGGATGGGAGGATTTGATCGGGACGGGGAACAGGGCGTAGCGGTAGAGGGTTGGCGGTTCAGCCTGAGACCCGGTTGGAGGGTTTGTGCTCCGGCAGCTTAATTTCCGGCAGGGATTCTGCCCCGTTAGTTGCGGGATTTGCTTGGGAGTGGCTCGCTTCGAGGTCTTCGTTACATGCTGATTTCTTGGTACCGAACCATCAGGGCTGATTCCTCCAAAAGAAGGATGAACTCTCAGACCATTGTGCTATCCTGAATTTATGAATGAGCGTTCGTTGCAGGACATCCTCGAGTGGGTGGTGCTGGGTCTCTTAATTGCCGTTGCAGTCCTGGTGGTGCTCTGGGTAGGAGGTTGGCTCTTTACGTTTCTGGGCGTAATCCTCAAAGAACTGGCCGGTTTTGTCTGGGCACTGCTACGGGTGCTGGTTCCGGTGTTGCTGGTGGTCGCGGTCGTCTACTTTGTGTTGCGCTTCGTACAAAAGCCCAAGACCGCTTGATACCGGTTCTTGTCCAGACCTGCCCAATGCTGGGCGGGTTTTTTGATCACAGGAAACATATAGGATACCAGATTCGGAACCCGACCGAAGGGGAACGCTTTTTTCGCCGACCGTCCGGGAGGGGGGT
>NZ_CALMCQ010000169.1 GCF_937863175.1 uncultured Meiothermus sp.
GTCCGGGAGGGGGGTGCTCCAGGATTCAAAAAGATGGCCTCCGGGTCTCGGGGTTGGAAGATGATCTTTTTGAATCCGGTATAACTCGTTTTGGCGCCCGGTTTCCGGTTCTCTAATGGCGCCGATGGTGGAAGGTTGGGGGCGAGGCCGCTAAACCCGATGGACGATCGCCCCTGCTGAGCGTCTGACTTACGGGCGAGTGTTGGGCAGACTGCTGGGGTTGGGCAGGTTGAAGGCCACCCCGATCAGGCCCACGCCATCGGTGGCAACACTGATAGGTTCTGGGGCAGCACCGCGCAGGTTGAGCGTATTGCGCCCGTGGTAGGTCTCGTTATTACCCACATACCCCCGCACATCCAGCCGGTAGAGCTTGCCCCGGCGGTCGGTCAGGGCCAGAGCCGCCATACCCGTGTCGGTGGGCAGGACTTCCACGTTGTTGTTGGCCGCTACCCACAGGTAGCCTGCCCGGTCGAAGGCCAGTCCAAAGGCCTGTTGCAAGCCCCTGTCCAGCCCAGGGCCGGCGCCCAGGGTCAGGCGGTGGCTGACCGTGGCCGTCCGCCACGAAGCGCCTGGGGTCAGGTTGGAGCCTGCCAGCGGTACGCGCAACAGGGTTTCGGGAATGCTGTTGGCATCGCGGTAGAAGTCGCCGCTGCCCCCCGCGTTGCCGCCAAAGTCGCCGATCCAGAGGGCCCCGCCGCCGGGCTCGAGCGCCATCGTGACCGGCTTGATAACCGCGCCATAATCGCTACCGGGCAGGCTAATGTCCAGGCGAATGTCCACCCACTGGCTGAGGCTGCTCTCGGTCAGGGTCACGTCTCCACCGTTGCAATCGCCACTGGCGGCATAGGAAATTCGGCTGGCATGGAGGCGGTTGAGAAATGAACGCTTGACCGGGGAGGTCTCGCCCGGACGCGGCCCCTGGTAGCCCCCTGAGGTAAACCAGAGGTTGCCCGAAGGGTCGAAGGTCAAGGCATGGGGAATCAGGAAGGGGCGGTGGTCTGCGTTCTGACCAGGGGTATTCAGCACGTAGCTATACAGCCCGGTGCCGGGCCCCCAGATGCGGGTTCCGGCACTGTCAATTCTGCCTGGCGCAGCCCGTAGCTCGCTGGCCCGCACACAGGCCAGCAGACCCAGATAGTCGTTGACCACCCAGAGGTTGCCGTAGGCGTCGAAGGCCAGGTCGGCGGGCTCGTTGCCACTCACCTCCATCTGGGGACTGGGCGTGGCCCCCGAGGGCCAGCCCCACACCCCGCCGTCAATATGCGTATTGCCAGGTGCAGCTTCGGAGAGCTGGTTGTTTCGCAGGTTGGCCTCGCTGATCCGCACGATGCGGGCTGGGCTCGAGGCGCTTACATACTGATACAGCACATACAGGTTTCCTTCGCGGTCGAAGGCGATGCGGAAAGGTCCGTGGCTGGCGGTGGGGCTTATGAAGCTGGTAAAGCTGCTTGCGCCGTCGGCCAGCGAGTAAGCCGCACTCAGTTCGCCGGTGCTGGTGCTGCCCCGGCCCCCGTTGCTAAAGCCCCCGTTGCCCGCCACCCAGATCCGCCCGGTTCCGCCTCGAGCCGTCCAGCCTGACAGGCTGGTGTCTGGCATAGGACTGGCACTGCTGCTCTGCACCGGGGCCTGGCCCCCTACCAGGTAGCTATCCACCCACGCGCCGGGCCGCACCGCGCGGGCGGTTACGGTGTAACTGCCAAAGGCCAGCCCCTCGAAGCGCACCGGGCCGGGGCCGGTGCGGGTGCGGGTCTGGTTGCCCGGTTGCAGGGTCACGGTAGCGGCGTCTGCCGCATCCAGACCCGACAGGTTCACGGTGATGGCCGAGTTGGAAGCGGTGTAGCTCAGGCTGCCGCTGCCCACCCCGCCCACCGGCACCTCCAGGCTCAGGCTGGTCGCGCTGGGCTGCCAGGTCACGCCCGCAGCAGTCACGGGGGCAGCGGTAAGGGTGTACCGACCCGCCGGCAGGCGGGCATAGGTCTGGCTGGCATTCAGGGTTTCGAGCAGGCTCCCGTCGGGCCCGCGAACCACCACCCCAGCCGTAAAGTCGGGGACACCCTGCGGGGGAGCAATGTTCACGCTTAAGCCTCCAAAGCCCTGGGCGTAGCTCACGGCTGCGCTGACTTCCTGGCCCGCCACCACCTCCACGCTCTGGCCCGACTGCCAAAGGGTGTAGCCGGGAGGCGGCGCAATGGGTGTGAGGGTATAGGTGCCCGGCTCGAGGTTCAGCACAACATCTGCGCTCAGACTCTGCGAAAACCCATCGCTTCGGGTGACCTGCACCAGCGGTGTAAAGCCCGCCAACGACGGCAAGACCGAGAGACCCAGGCTCAGCCTGCCGGTCGCAACCTGATACTCCACCGAGACCCGGCGGGTCTGGCCCGCCGCAATCTGGCTGCTGCCGTGGGTCTGGGCGCTGGACGAAGCCGATACGACCTCAGCATCCACCCGTATCCGGGCGCGGTAGGTGTAGCCGCCATCCGGCGTGATGGCATGGGCGGTAATGCTGTAGCTGCCGGGTTGCAGGTTGGAAAGGCGGGCCGGCCCGGCAGCATCAAAACTGCGCTGGAAGTCGGGGCCGCTGACCGTGACACTTGGAAGGAAGTCGGCAGGAGTGGAAATTTCGAGCTCGAGGGTACCGGTGGTGGGTGGCGGGGTGCAGGCCGAGAGTGCCAGGGCCAGCAGTCCAACGGAGCCTGAATAGCGAACAAGACGACGCGAAGCAGAAAAAGGCTGCACCCCGACAGGTTAGGCATACCGGCGTAAAGGCGGCGTTATAGGTTTTTTGCGCTTCCAAACAGGGTTTTGCCCAGTCCATAACCCCCGCTGGGCCCGACCCCGGCCCAGCCCGCAACGGCATAACGCTTTGCGTAACGCCAAACGCCCCGCCGTCTGCAGGAGTTGCGCCACCCGCAGCAGACCGCACACCCCAACCCACTCAGACAGAAAACCCCTCGCGTTTGCGAGGGGCCAGAAAACAGCCAGAACTAGCGGTTGAAAGCCACACCCACAAAACCAACGCCCGCTGCTGGAGCGCTGATGGTTCGGGTTGGGGTCACGTTCTGCACCGCCCACTCCGCCAGGCTGGTGTTCCGGGCGGGAACCGTGAGCCGGTACAACTTGCCAAGCCGGTCGCTAGGGCCGGGGCTGGTGTCGGTGGCTCCTAGTTCCACGTTGTTGTTGGCGGCAATCCACAGTGCCCCGCTCTTGTCCAGGGTCAGGCCGAATACCTGTTGCAAGCCAGTGCTGGCTGGGCCGGGAGTCTCAGTGAAGCCAATGCTAACGCGGTGGTCAATCTCCGCTGCCCGCAAGTTAAACCCGTCGGGAGCAGGTCGGGCCGAGGTGACATCGGTATTGGTAGCATTCAGCGGTACCCGGATCAGGGTCTCCTGATCGGCGTCGGCGTCGCGGAAGGCTGGACCCGAAAGACCGTTGCTACCGCCAAAGTCGCCCACCCAGAGCGAGTTGGTGCTGGCCTCATAAACCAGCGTGACCGGCTTGAGGATACCTCGAGCCCCTGCCCCAGGAGCAGAAACCGGGCTAGCGGTGCCTGGTGTACTCTCATAGACCCTAGCGGCATTGCTGATGTCCATCCGCACTGGAATCGCAGTCGCGCTCAGATTCTGTGGGCTAGAGCCACCAGAACAAACCAAAGCGGAAGCGTTGATCCGGCCCAGCAAGGCCCGGCGGCCATAGCTGACGGTCTGGGCAGGGGCGCTGCCGCTCACCACATCGGAGCGATAATCGCCTGCCGTAAACCAGAGGTGACCAGCCCCATCAAAGACTATGGCGTGGATGTTTTGGGTCAGTGTGTAGCTATCTTGGGGCCGTACCCGCACATCGGAGGTATAAACCGCACTGGCCGTCGTTACATTGCCGGTGCCGGCCAAGGCCGCGCTGGCAATGCAGACCAGACGGCCTTCAAAGTCGTTTACCACCCACAAATTGCCACTGGCATCAAAGGCCATATCGGCGGGCTCGGGGTCGGTGCCGAGCGCATCGGAGGTGATAACTTTGTTGCCCGGGGCGGCCTCGCCAAAGATACCCTGGGCCAGGTTCGCGGCACTGACCCGCACAATGCGCGGGCGGCTCAAAGCTCCTGGTCCGTAGGGGCCAATGAACTGATACATGGCATACAGGTTGCCCTGGGCATCAAACTTGATGCGGAACAGGCCCACAGCGCCCAGACCGCCGGTGCCGGTGAGGGCGACCAGGCCAGGTGTGGTCTGGGTGAGTTCGAAGTCGGTGATGGTGTAAGCTGCATCCTCTCCAGGAGTACCGTTGTTGAAGGCCCCGTTGCCCGCCACAAACAGCCGTCCGGTCAGGCCGTCGTTAAAGGTAAGGCTTGCGGTCGCACTGGGGGACGAGCTGCTTACGCTGGCCGACAGGGGGTTGCTGGTGAGGTCGCTGTCCACGATCTGTCCAGCGACGCGAACCGGCTGGCCGATGGCAGCTCCGAAGGCGCTGATAGCGTAGCTGCCGAATCGCGGTAGCGTAAGGCTCACCGGGCCGGTAAACGGCATCGTGCGGCTGGTGAGGGTCTGCGTGACGGGTGCGTCGGTTCCCTGCTGTGCGGAAACGATCAGACTGGGTGCCGTGCCAATCGGGGGGAGACCCGACAGGCTCACGCTCAGGGTGGGGCGGCTGTAGGTGAGGGTGGCCGTGTCGGTGCCGCTCGAGGTGATGTTGAGGGTGGTTTTGGAAAGCGCAAAGGCGTAGTCCTGGCTGCCGTTGTTGGTAATGGCGTTGGCGGTGATGGTATAGGTTCCGGGGGCCAGGTTGGGGAAGTTCACCGGGCCGTTGCTGGTGAAGGTGCGGTGGATGGTGGTGGTTCCTTGCACCAGCGAAACCGTTACATCGGTGGGCAGTGCTGCCACCAGACCCGCGACCGTGAGGGTGGCGGTGCCGGGGTTGAGCGCGTAGCTCACATTCACCAGCGCCTCTTCGCCTACCGTTACCGTTAATGTGGCCCCGTTCTGCGCACTGGCGTAGGTAGAGCCGCTCTCGGTGCGGTTGGGGGCCTCGATGGTGTAGGTTCCAGCCGGGATGTTCTCGAGTACCGTCTCGGCGTTGATGGGTGCGGCGTTGAGGTTGGTGTTATCCGGCCTCTTAATGTTGATTCCCGCACTCAGACTGGAGGGCAGACCGGCAATGGTAACCCGAATCTTGCCGCTGACTGCGGCATAGTTGACCGCAAACGGGGTGGTTTTGCCGGCTTCGACCCTCAGGGTCGCGCCGCTGCCGTTGTAACCAATGCCGCTTACAACCTGCTCGTTGACCCGAACCGTGTACTCACCGGGCTCGAGGTCTTCGACACGGGTAGAGCCCGTAGCGGTAATGGTTGCCCGCACGGTGGTATCGGCGCCGGGGCCGGTCACCTGTACACTGGGGGTCATGCCGCTGGGTGCGGTGACGGTGATTTCCAGAGTGCCCTTGGTGGGCGCAGGCCCAGGACAGGCGGTCAGAATCAGCGACAGAGCACCAGCCGTCAGGAACCAGAGCGTTCGTCTTAATTGCATGCGTATCCTCCTGATGCAGAGAGTAGGCTTTGGGGCGTAATCCACCCGTTATAAGTGTTTTTGCGATACGAATGGGCCTTTAATGCTCTTCATAACCTGGCTCCAACAGCCCCTGCAACCAGCAACCTTCCAATAACGGCTTCTGTAACGAAGCAGCTTACAGACTGGTTTGAAGAAACAATCGGGCAATTTTGTCTGGGACAACGTATTGTTAATTCTCAGTACCGTTTGGCTCCGCTTTGCGCCGGCGTAAGCCCGGTTGGCAGGGCAGTTGAAGCGGCGAACCCGGCAGATCAGGCGTTAATGTTTGGTCAAAAAAGGGAGGGAGCCTCTGGCTCCCTCGAGGTGAAGCATCTCCAGGTCAGGAAATTGTGCCAGGGCAGGGGCCGGGCCGCCAGGCCGCGCCGCTGCAAACCCCAGAAGTGCAGCGCGTACAACCATCCCCCCAATTTCTATCGTGGGTGCACCGGATCCCCTTTGCCTATCGCAAAAAGGGTGGGGTGCTGGCATTGCCCAGGTTGAAGGCCAGGCTGGTAACCGGCCACGAAGCCGTGAAGCTCTTTTCCACCGTGGCCGAGACCGCTCCAGAACCGGAGATGGCATTGAGGGCAAATACGCTGCTGCCCCCCGCTACCCACAGACGCCCCCTGGAATCGAAGGCCAGGCTGGTGGGGGCCAGGCTGGGCTGGCCGGTTACGGTTACGGTTCTCAAAATGCTGAGGGTGGTGGCGTTGGCGTCAACTTCGATCAGGTTGTTGCCGGTGCGGTTGGCCACCCAGAGGGAGTTGCCGGAGGGGTCGAGGGCGATGTCGGCGGGTTCACCGATGGTGGCCGTTACGGTGTAGTTGCGTTCACCGGACGCAAGTTCGGGGGTTTGGGGGGTCTGCGAGACCGGGTTGAGGTTGGGGCAGGTCAGGCTACCGCTGGCAATCCGGGTCAGGCGACGGGCCGCAGTGGGCGCCGTGACCACAGCGCCCATCCAGAGGTTGCCGGTACGGTCGAAGGCCAGGCTGGTCGCACCCGCCACCGCTGCGCCATAGTAGATGATGCCGGGCGTGCCGATATTGCTACCGGGAACTGCTGCAGCAGCGGCAAGGTCGGCAGCAGAGTAGCAGATCAAGCGGCCTGCCGGCGTAGTTGCGGGAATTGGGCCACCATTGGTTTCAATCCGGGCCTGGCTGGTGGGGTCTACAAGCCACAGGTTGCCACTGGCGTCGAGGGCCATATCGGTCGGAGCGGTGAGGTTGCGGTCACGGCAGGTTCCTCCAGCACAGCCTCCCGTAAACTCGAAGAAGCCATTGGTGATGACAAAGTCCACCGGTGTGGTGGCGATGGTGCTGGCGGCTACCGGGGAGAAACGGGTGATCAGGGTCTGGATGGCGTTGGCGGTAGTACCCCGAGCAAGCTGGAACAGGTTTCCACTGCGGTCGAAGTTGACCTCGACGATGGCCGTGTCGGCGCGATTCTGCGAAACCGCCGGGGTTGCCGACTGGAGGCTGGCCTCACTCACAAAGGCAATCCCGCTGGGGGTGTCGGTTGCACCCACCCCGGCCAGATACAACCGACCCGTGGCCGGACGGGCTGTAAACGCACTGGCTTCAACCACTGCAGGGGCGGTGACACTGGCCGAGAAGCTCGAGAGGCTCGCGGCGATGGTGGTGGGGGTACCCACAACCGCCAGCACACTGACGTTATAGGTTCCATTGGGGACATTGAGATTAACCGAGCCGTTGCCGCTCAGGCTGGTATCCTCGGTGGTGGTTCCATCCGAAGCCCTGGCCCGTACAATCACCCGCTGGGTATTGGTTGGAACATTACCGACATTGACCTGTAGACCGCTCAGAGCGGGTGAATAGTCCACCGTAACGGTGGTTCTGGTATTGGCCGTGACCGCAGCGGTTGCGGTACTGGAGGTTCCGGGGGTGGAACCCACCGATACCCGCGCGCTGTAAGTGGTACCGCCTGCAGTGACATCCTGGGCCGTAATGGTGTAGTCGCCCACACCGGCTGAATCGAACGACCTGACCCCGTCCTGGCTGATGGTCTGGCTAAAGCCCCCAGGGCCGCTAACCAGGACATTCGGGCTAATGCCTGAGCCAGCCGGAATATTGACCGTGATCTCGAGCTGTCCTTTTGCCCCAGTACCACCCGATGGGCAGGCCGTGAGCAGCAGTGCGAGCAGTGCCAGGAGGGCTGTCCAACGCATATTCACCATGTAACTCCTTTCCATTTGGCTTTTTTGAGCCATTGCCGAGCCAATTCTAGCCTTTCGGGTTGCTCAGGGTTGTCCAGATGAGCGTTACGCTCGAGGTTAAGCCAGGTTTCAAGGCAGGCCAGGGCCTATGCGAGCAGTGGGTCGGGTTTTCCGAAAGGAGACACCCGTTCCCTGGCCAAAAATGCCCTGACTGGCGACTTTCTCCGCTGAGGGCGCGGATCAAATTGCGAAAGCGGTGATACAGCCTAAAAGCGGATCACGGCCTCGTCCACCTTGCCCAGGAGGAGCATGGAGGTGATGGTGGCCGCGGTAAGAATGATCAGTACCAGGGCCATGCCGACATAGCGGAGGTCGGCCCCTTCGCTTTCGACCTCGAGGGCGCGGGGGCGCAGGGCCAGGTACAAAAGCCAGGTGACCAGAATCGAGCCGAGGGTAAACAAGATGGCAAACAGCACTCTATTCCTCCTAGTGAAGGGGCAGGGGCCCCGGCAAAGCGGGTAGTCGAGGGCCCGCCGGTCTGTTGGCTAGCGCATCCGCCATGCCCCAAGCAGGGTCTCGAGACTCCTATCTAAGCCTACCAAACCCAGGCCATAAGTGGGTATACCGTTCTCCCAGCCGACGGCGCCCACCCGTGGCCCCTCGAACGTGGGCAACGAGGCCGGGGCCGGGGCTTCCCAGGGGGCATAGGCCCTCACTTCGTAGTAGGTAAACTCGGGTCGCAGCGCCACCTCGAGGTGTCTCGCCTCGAGCGGATCCTCCCAGGCTACCCACTCCCCCTCCGCCACTTCTTTGCGGCCAGGGTAGGCCAGGCCCAGCCCTTCCCCCGAGCGCACCACCAAGGCCCGGCGGGGGTTGGCCCAGTGCAGGGCTCTGGCAAAGGGAACCAGGTGGTCTTCGGAAATATCCAGCCCCAAAACAATGCGCCCTTTGAACTTCCTGGGTAGCTGGGGAAGCACCTCTTCAACCATGGAGTTGCTCATCCAGAGCAGCAGGGTATCGCCCCCATATGAACCCTCGAGCCAGGCATAAAAGCTGCCAAACTCATCTACGAAGGTTCGGGTGCGTTCCACCAGCAGCGCTTCAAGCCAGTTGGTATGCGTCATGATGGTTTGCACAATAGCAGAATATCCGCAGTCACAGGTATATTTGTCGCCAGGAGACCCCCGCGGGAAGTCCACTGGGTAGAGGAACTACCCCAGACCCCAACCGGAAAGATACAACGGTTCAGGCTACAGGAGTCGGGGCACCCTCGCTCAGTCATATCCAAACATATCTAGCATATCCAGGGTTCGGTTGACCCCCCGGCCTGGAAGGGGCCGCTCAGCGTTTTTTTTGCAGGTGCCTCCTCGCTCGGGGGCTGCTGGTCGGCCATTCAGACCTCTGATGGAAATGGCCCGACCGCCCGTTTTTGGGCTGCTAGCATGAAGGCTAAGCCTATGGCCAGGGTTGTTCGACCGAATCACCTCCCGGGTTTCACAAAGCTTTTCCATAGAAGGTGGGTATGATTGGAGTGCTGTGCGCTACCTGATTGTTTCCGATCTTCATGGCAACTGGCCTGCCCTCGAGGCTGTCCTCAAGGAGGCCCGTAGCTACGACCAGGTGCTCTTTCTGGGTGACGCAGTGGGCTACTACCCCGACATCAATCGGGTGCTGGACTGGTTGCGCTCAGTGGATGCCCGGGGGGTGATGGGCAACCACGACATCTGGTTGCTGGAGATCAAGTCCATGCAAATTGAAGGGCCTGTGCTGGAAATTTTGTCCTGGCAGGCCGAGCGCATCAGCCCCGAGAACCGCGAGTACCTCTCCCGGCTGCCCTGGACCGCCGAAGTCGAAGGTGCCCTGATGGTGCATGGCAGCCCACTCGACCCGCTGGCCTATCTGGAGGAGGTCGAACAGGCCCGCGAGGTCTTCAATAAAGTCAGCCACCGCTGGATTTTCCACGGGCATACCCATCTGGCCGGAAGCTACCTGAGCCTGGGAAACACCGGCGTACACGGCCAGACCACCACGGCTGCCGCCAGCACGCCCAAGGGGCAGTGGGTGCGTTACCAGCGCTACGCCAACGGCGGCGAACTGATCGTCGCGCCAAAGGCCCGGGCCATCATCAACCCCGGCTCGACCGGCCAGCCCCGGGACGGCGTGACCGGTGCGGCCTATTCCATCTGGGACTCCAGGGAAGACACGGTGGAATTTTTTCGCGCCAAGTACAACCTCGAGCACGTACTTTCGCGCCTTCACAACGAGCAGTTCCCCATGTGGCTCTACGAGCGGCTGGTGCTCGGAAAGTGAGCGAGGGGTAAGGGATAGAAGGGGAAATGCAGATCCTTGGTCACCAAAGAATTCTCGAGCTGCTGCCCAGGCTGCGTTCGCAAACATTCTTGTTCTCCGGCCCAGAGGGTGTGGGACGCCGGACAGTTGCGGGGTGGTTTGCCAGGGGGCTTAACTGCCCACAGGGGTTTCCGCCCTGTGGCCGTTGTGCATCCTGCCGTCTGGAACTACACCCCGACTATCTGGAAATCGCGCCGGAGCGCGAGACCAGGACGGGCAGAAAAGCCCGCGTTCCGCAGATTCGCCTCGAGCAAATCGCCCCCCGTGAGGGAAGCGAGGAGCAAAGCCTGCTGGACTGGATCGCCACCTATCCCCGCTTCAAAACCAAGGTAGCCGTCATTGACGGGGCACACTGGCTGGGTGAACCCGCCGCCAATGCCCTGCTCAAGGTTCTGGAAGAACCCCCGGCTTTTGCCCGTCTGATCCTGGTAGCCCCCAGCCGCGAACAGGTGCTGCCCACCCTGGTCAGCCGGAGCCTCGAGGTCACTTTCTCGCCGCTACCCGAGGCCCTGCTGCAAACCCTGACCGCCGACCCCGAGGTGCTGGCTTTTGCCCAGGGGTCTGTGGGCAAAGTGCGCTGGGCGCTCGAGCATCCCGCCGAGTTTGGCAAGTTATCCAGTCGTAC
>NZ_CALMCQ010000170.1 GCF_937863175.1 uncultured Meiothermus sp.
TCGCACATCCCGCCACGCCCAGGCACAGGACACCTGGGCTTCACCCCTTCTCTCCTCCGGACTATCACCGTCGGCCTGCGATTTACACGCAATCGGGCCTGGATGCGCCGCAAATTTCCAGGCTTCGCGGGCTTAAGTGATCCGAGGGCTTACTCGAGGTCACCTTTACCGCCGGTGGGGAGTTGCACCCCGCCCTGAAGGAATTTGGGTCAGTCTGACCCGAATTCAGTCTATTCACAAAGCTGAGGCTTGCAAAGTGAAGCAAACTGGATTCTGATGGAGAGGTGCACCTGGAACTAACGAGCCTGCTGGCCCTGGCCGATGAGAGGGTACTGACGCGAGGAAAGGAACGCTTTATGAGCGGGGCGGTTATCGAAGCGGCCCGGAGCCGAGGGCGCATACAGGCACGGGTTGCGGGCAGTGCGCCCTTTCCCTACCGGGTCGAAATCAACCTGACCAGGGGCGAGTGGCGCTGTTCGTGCCCCTATGCCTGGGGGCCGGTGTGCAAACACGTGGCAGCAGTGGCGTTCGCGGCCCTGGAAGCACCTGAAATCTTTATCAGGAGAAAGCTTGGCAGAAGCGTACCGCTGAACATGCAGCCCCTGCGAGAACTGTCCGACGACGAACTGCTGCGCTTTTTATGGCAACTCTCCGAGGAGCGCCCGGAGCTTCTGCACGAATTCGCTTACAATTTACTGCAACGCTACGAGTGATTCCGGCTCCAGGCAGTTGTTGCGAGTCCACCCGGTGAGCGAAGAGTCTACCCTGTCCGAACCATTTGCATCTGTTGAATAACTTTGCCCTGAGCTGCGCACCAGGGTGGCAGCGACGACCCGGTTGCTTGTTCCCGCCAACTCGCGGTTCGCATTGCGGTAAGCGCAACGGAACAGGTTCGAAGTACTCCGCTACTTTCTTCTGTAGCGCAGCACGTAACCCTCGAGCCAGGCCACCAGCCCATACAGGGTGATCCCCAGCAGTACCGTCACGGCGACCGCCGAGAAGGAGCTGGCATAGTTAAAGTTGCGTTGCTCGGTCTGAGCCAGGTGCCCCAGCCCACCACCGCCCAGCACAAACTCTGCCACCACTGCCCCAATCAGGGCCAGCGAGACCGTCAGGCGCAGGCCCCCCAGAATCACCGGAAGCGCACCAGGAAACTCGAGCTTGCTAAACACCCCCCAGGCACTGGCCCCAATGCTCTGGAAGACCTCGCGGTAGATCCGGTCAACCTCCCGCACCCCCACCATGCTCGAGACCATTACCGGAAAAATTGAGATCAGAGCGGCTATGGTCACTTTGGAGCCCAGCCCATAGCCAAACCAGATAATCAGGAGCGGGGCCACGATGATGGTCGGGATGGCCTGGAAAGCCACGATGAAGGGGGAGAGCAGGCGCTCGAGCGAGCGTTTACGTCCCATCGCATAACCTATCGGCAGGCCGATGGCCAGCGAAGTGAGGATGCCCAGCCCAGCGGTTCGCAGGGTGAGCAGCGCGTTCTGGGCAAGCATCCCGGCGTTTTGGCCCAGCGCTTCCCAGACGGCCAGCGGTGCGGGTACAAACACTGGAACCCGGTAAGCCATGATCCCCCAGGCCACAAAAAACAGGGCCAGTAGACCCAGCACCCCCACCATCTCCCAGGGTGGGCGCAGGGGTCTGGGTGGGGGTTCGATGAAGGTGGAGTCCGCCACGCCCAGCTGTTCGCGCAGGTCGGCCTCGAGACCCTGGGTAAAAGCGGTTATGCGCCCCTCGTTGCGGGTGTCCAGAATCGCTTCAATCTTGCCGCCGGTCAGCACCACCACCCGGTCGGCCAGGTATACAGCCTCGCGGATGCTGTGGGTGACAAAGAGAATTGTTTTACCGGTGCGCTCGTGGAGTTGCTTGAGCTCGAGGTTGAAGCGCTCGCGCACCAGAGCGTCCAGGGCTGCAAAAGGCTCGTCCATCAGCAGCACCTCGGCATCCTGGGCCAGCGCCCTGGCGATGGCCACCCGGGCTTTCATGCCACCGGAAAGCTGGTGCGGGTAGAGCTTCAGATAGGGCTTCATTCCCAGGTGGGTTTCGATCCTGCCGCGCCCGGTGAGTTCGATGGGCAGCTCAATATTCTGCTCAACAGTGCGCCAGGGCAACAGCCGATAATCCTGAAAAACCATGGCGGGCTGACCCACCACTTCCACCGTGCCGGACTGGGCTTTTAGCAGCCCGGCCACCACCCGTAGCAGGGTGCTCTTACCCCCGCCCGACGGCCCGATGATGGCAATAAACTCGCCCCTTCCGACCTCCAGATCCACCCCTTTGAGCACTTCCCTTCCCTCAAACTTCACCGAAACCCCCGCAAGCCGGATGGCCGCAGGGGCTTCGGTAGCCTGGGCTGGGGTCGGTATGGGGCGACTCATGTCTTTTAGCATAACGCCCACACACTGGCGCAGTGCATTCGGAAATCCAATGGCGGAAGGCCAGGTCTTTGGCGAGGGATAAGTATGGTGAAATCTGCTCTAAATCGCGTCGCTCGAGCGATCCGTCAGTATTTTTGCCAGCATGGCTCCCGCCAAAAGTATCCACATGGTCAGGTAAAAGCCCGCCAGAATCAACAAAAATCCTGCAATGGGGCCGTAAATCAGCTCGTACTGGGTTCGGGGCAGGAGCAAGGGTAAGCCCAGGCGCACGCCCTGCCAGGCCAGCGCGGCTATGGTCGAAGCAGTCAGTGCGGCCAGCACCTTCGGGGTAGGAAGAGGCAGCAGGATGTAGGTCAGGAAGAAGAGCAGCAGTGCGCCAAGAATTGGAACCACCACCTCCACTCCCCCACGCAGAAAGCCCAGCTCCGCCGGCAGGTAGCGCAGCAAAAAGCCCATCGCCAGGCCCAGCAGGGTCAACAGAATCAGGGCCAGCCCAAGCAGCAGGGGGAAGAGCAGACCCAGTATTCGTCCTCGCATCACCCTGAGCAGGTGAATTCCCTGCCTGAACCGTTTTCCAGGACTGGGGCCGGGGTCGTTATTATCCCTGGCGATGCTGACAGGTTTGTCCGGCTGAGACACGCTTCCGAAGATGATGCCCAGGGCATAGGCCAGTGCGGCGAAAAAATTGCTGCTGGCCCACAGCAAAATCAGCAGGCTGGCAAAAGTGAGGGGGAAGGCTCCCCGGGTCAAAAAGTTCACAACCGTCTGGGCAATCTCGGGCTGGGTAGGGAAGAGTACCACCACCAGCTCGATAAGTCGCACCAGCACAGCATTGCGAAGCTCATCGTTGCCCGAAAGAACAAAGCCAAAGATGCCCGCCAGCAAGATTAGCAGCGGCATCAGGCTAAAAAGGGCATAATAGGCCAGAGCAGCCGAGAAGAACGGGATGTGTGAGGTGGTGTATAGCCGGTAGAGCTGGCTGAGGAATTTCGCCATGGCCTCAGTCCCGCACCTGCCCCTGGCCCAGGGCCACAAACTTGGTGGTGGTAAGCTCCTTCACACCCATGGGGCCATAGGCGTGCAGCTTGCTGGTGGAGATGCCAATTTCGGCTCCCAGACCCAGCTGAAAACCATCGTTGAAGCGGGGCGAGGCGTTAACCAGCACCAGCGAAGCATCCACCTCGCGCATGAAGCGCATTGCGTGGGCGTAATGGTTGGTACAGATGGTCTCGGTATGGTTGGAGCCGTACCGGGCGATGTGCTCCAGGGCCTGATCCAGCGAGTCCACCACTTTCACGGTCAGGATCAAATCCAGGTACTCGGTCTGCCAGTCCTCCCCGCTGGCAGCCGGGATGCGGATGACCTGGCGGGTTCGCTCATCGCCGCGAAGCTCAACCGTGGCCGTGTCCATTGCTCGAGCCAGTAAGGGCAAAAATTGCTCGGCAACCGCAACATGCACCAGGACTTTCTCGAGGCTGTTGCAGGTGCTGGGACGCTGGGTTTTGCCGTTCAGCGCAATTTGTACAGCACTCTCCAGATCGGCAGTCTCGTCCACAAACAGATGGTTGACCCCCTCGGCATGGGCCAGCACCGGCATCCGGGCCTCACGTTGCACGAGTTCAATCAGTTCCTTGCCGCCTCTGGGGATGATCAAGTCGAGTAAGCCGGAGAGGTGGCACATCTCCACAATCGCGCCCCGGTCGGTGGTAGGAACGAGCTGGATGGCTTCCTGAGGTAGACCGGCCTCGAGCAAAGCCTCTTGAAGCAGCTGCAAGAGCGCGTGGTTAGACTGCCAGGCTTCTTTGCCACCGCGCAACAGGAGGGCATTCCCGGCCTTGAGGCTGAGGGCACTGGCTTCTACGGTGGCGTTGGGGCGCGACTCGTAGATGAAGCCAATCACCCCCAGCGGAATGCGCATTCGCCCCACCTGCAGGCCGTTGGGCCGGACTTGCAGGCCCTCGATCTCGCCAATGGGGTCGGGCATGGCCGCGACCTGTTGAAGGCCGGTGATCAGGTCTTGTAATACCGGGTCGGAAAGGCGTAGCCGGTCGAGCCGGGCGCTGGAGAGTCCAGCGGCCTGTGCGGCCTCCAGATCCTGGCGGTTGGCGGCGTAGAGGGCTTCTTTATGGGTCTGGAGTTTGTGGGCCATGGCCAGCAGGGCGGCGTTCTTGGCCCTGGGAGATGCCGCTGCCAGGATGCGGGCGGCCTGTTTACTGTAAAGAGCCAGGGTCTTTAGTTCAGGTATCGCTACCATATCCACCTCGATCCAGTCTGGGAAATTGGTATGTGGGCGTACGGGGTAGTTCAGCCGCCGATTAGAGCAATTTTACTTCTCCACGATTTCCGAGACCAGGGCAAAATGGTCGCGGTGGATGGCCTCGTCGGTGTTTTTGTAGCCCAGTACAGCCTCGATCTCCCGGGTCTTGCGGCCCTTTATTCTTCCTAGCTCGGAGGCTGTGTAGTTCACCAGGCCAATCCCGATTAGATGACCCTCTCTATCCAGACAGTTTACGGCCTCGCCCACCCCAAAACTGCCGCGCACCTCGAGGATGCCCGCCGGGAGCAACGAAGCCCCGCCCTGCCGCAGCGCCTGGGCCGCGCCCTGGTCTACCACGACCTCCCCCTGTGGCTTGGGAAGCTGGTACAGCCAGAGTTTTTGTCCGCTGTAGCGGCGGTTGCCGCCGGAGAACAGCGTGCCAATCGGCTCGCCGCGCAGAGCTTCGGCAATGCTTTGGGGCCTGGTTCCAGGTAGCAGCAGGGTGGGAATTCCGGCGGCCTGAGCTTTCTCGGCTGCCAGCAGCTTGCTGCGCATCCCGCCGGTTCCAACCTGGTTGGGCGAGTCCCCGGCCATCTTCAACACCCCAGTATCCACCCGCTCCACATACTGGATAGGCCGGGCCTGTGGGTGGGTGCGGGGGTCAGCGTCGTAGAGGGCCTCGATGTCGGAGAGCAGTATCAACAGGTCGGCCCCCACCAGCGAGGCCATCAGGGCCGAAAGCTGGTCGTTGTCGCCAAACTTGATCTCGTCCACCATCACGGTGTCGTTCTCGTTGATGATGGGCACGATGCCCCATTCCAGCAGGGTCTCGAGGGTCTGCCGGGCGTTGAGGTAGCGGTGGCGATGGGCCAGGTCTTCAGCGGTGAGCAAAATTTGGGCCACCTTGAGGTCGTACCAGCCAAAGGCCTGCTCCCACAAGTACATCAGGGTGGGCTGCCCCACCGCCGCGATGGCTTGCTTGCCGGGCATGGTGGTGGGCCGCTTCTTGAATCCTAGCTTGCCCAGGCCCGTGGCCATGGCACCGGAGGAGACCAAAACCACCTGACGCCCCTCGGCCCGCAGGGCAGCAATCTGAGCAGCGATCGCAAGCTGCTGCTGTCGGCCATTAGCCCCGCTCAACACGGCACTTCCCACCTTGACCACGATGCGGCGGTGGGTTTGGGCAGTCAGAGGAACGCGGCCTTTCATCTCTTGCGTAATCGTAACGCTTCTTGGGCTTTTTCTCACTCAACGAATGCATCTGTCGTGGTGACATAAGGGAATTATGCGTGCCTGGAGTATGCTGGCGTTGCTGGTTTTGGCTTCCTGCAATCCCTCCCCGTCGGCTCCTGCCCCCGGTGTGCCCTCGGTCTTGGGTGAGGTTACGATCCGCAGGATCGAGTGGGGCCAGAGTGTACTCAGAGCCGATTTGCGCCTGGTGTCCGGTAAACCTGCCCTTTTGCGGGTGCACCTTATCGGCGACCGTGCGGGCCTTCCCGGAACAATCAGGGGTGAGGTGTTTCGGGGCTCGAGCCGGCTGGGGGCTTTAGAGTTCGGGGGTCCCTCGACCCTCCCTACCTCCATCAATACCGCCGACTTATCCCAGACCTACCGGGCCACGGTTCCCTCCAACTGGGTAGTAGCCGGGATGGAGGTTCGGCTGATGGCCGACCCTGACAATCAGATTGGAGAAAGCAACGAGACCGACAACCGCGAGACTTTGAGGCCAGCGGTGGGTGCGGGCACGGTGCTGCCCTTAACCCTGGTTCCGGTGCTGCAGCCTGGGCAGACCAGCCAGCCTACCCTTCCGGGTGTGGACATGCTTCGGGAGATGCTTCCCGTACGCGATGTGCAGGCCCAGACCCGTGCGCCATTTAGCTATGGCAGTACCCTCACCAACGCAAGCAGTGACTGGAGCAGTCTGCTCAGCGCCCTCCGCAGTCTTCGCACCAGCGACGGAAGCAGCCGCTACTACTACGGGGTAGTGCGGGTGAGCTATAGCAGCGGCATCGCCGGGATTGGCTATGTTGGCTTTCCGGTCAGTGCGGGATGGGACTTTAGCAGCTCCGCCGCCCGGATCATGGTGCATGAGATCGGGCACAACCTGGGGCAGGGACACGCGCCATGCAATGTGGCCGGCGACCCAGGGTTCCCCTACCCCGACGGATCGATCGGCACCTGGGGCTACAGCCTGGCCAGCGGAACGCTGTTCAATCCTGCCCAGTACAAAGACGTGATGAGCTACTGCACCCCGCAATGGATCTCCGATTTTATGTACCAGAGGATGCAGTCTTTCCTCGAGACCCGCCCCCCCAGCACTCAGGCCCAGAACCTGGGGGTGCCCCAGGAGGTGCTGCTGCTAAGCGGGCGCATTCGCGATGGTCTGGTCGAACTTAATCCCATCCTAAAGTTGCAAGCCGTGCCCGAACTGCCCCGGCCTGGGGCGTATCGTTTGCGGCTGGATGCGGCAGGGGGGGTGGTGGATGTTTCTTTCCAGACCGAGCGCGTCCTTGCCCCCCACGGCCCAGGTCAGCCACCCTCAGAGTCCTGGTCGGAAGAACATTTTAGCTTTAGCCTGCCCAACCCTGGGGTGGTACAGGGCCTGGAAATCACCCTGGCGGGCCGTCAGATTTTCCAGCGCACGGCAGAGTTGCGGGTGCAGAGCCAGGGTGCATCCCACGTGGGCCTGCTCGAGCGGGGCGACACTATTATTCTCTCCTGGATCAATAGCGCGTATCCCTACGCTTCGGTGGCGCATCTGGGCAGACAGCGCACCACCTTAGGGTTGTGGCTTCAGGGCGGTGGGGCCACGCTCTCGACGGAGGGATTGGAGGCCGGGGGTCGTCTGGAAGTGGTGCTTTCGGACGGAGTTAACGCTATCCGGCAGGAATTCGGGCGCTAATGCGGAGGGTAAGGGCTCCAGTCCGCCCAGTTTGTCCGGGAGATAATTAAGTCGAGGTTGCCTGGCAGACGAGTCTGCCAGGCTCGAGCACGAGTATTGAAGCGTTCACCCAGACCGAACCAGTCGGTCTTCGAAGGTGCTTGTAGCCTAGGCAAGTTCTGTGGAAGGACTACGTATCAGTGCCGATGAATCCCCTCAGGGTGTTTCTGAAAACTCCACTAAAGACCTATACAAAGTTACGCGATTACACTCGAGTAACCCGGGTTTAATGTCTGCCTAATCCAAAATTTCTAGACTTTAAACTGATTGCGGAAGGGCCTGGGCAGGGATGTGGTAGACCGCGTTATTTTGCAATGAAAGTGATTCGCTACATCTCTGGTTGGGGTGTTTATTGGCTCGAGCCCTGATAAAGCGATGAGAGAACGGTATGCGAGGAGAATGCTATGCACAGGAGTAGGGTGGGTCTGTTGTTAAAAACGCTGGTTCTGGCGGGGCTGTTTGTCTTGTCTTCGCAAAGCAATGCGTTATCCTCAAGCCCGCTTCAAGCAAGCCAGAGCGCGTTAATTGAGTGGCAGGGCCTATACACATCCGGGCCGGTCTTGAACCCGATACCCGCTTCTGGCGCAGCGCCTACTCCGACCCGAAGGATTGCACAGATTCTGGCTAACCCGGTCTACGACCAGCGGGTGGTTGTGCGGGTGCGCGTTACCTTTCACCTCGAGGGCAACGAGTACCTGGTATCCGATTCCAGTGGGCAGATACTGGCCGATGCTGATCACCCCCATCTGTACACCTTGCGCCTGCCCATCGGAGCGATGGTGACGATGGAAGCCGAAGTGGATATTTACCGGGGCCGCCCCGAACTCGACATTCTGCGGGTCTGGCTGCCCAACCATACGGTGATTGTGATTCCCAGAGTTGTGGAGTAGTGTCCAGGACTTCTTGTAAAAGCTGCAGATAGCCAGTGGCCAGGTTGGGTACAACAACCTGGCCAACAGCGGTATTTTCGCTCTGTAGCCTTGTCCAGACCTACCCAACCAGTGCTTCCAGCTCGTCTACCATGCTCTTCAGCACCCCAAAACCGCGTTCGATGGGCTCGAGGCGGTTCATGTCTATTCCTGCAATCTTGAGCGCATCCAGCGGATAGACCGAGTCGCCCGCTTTCAGAAAGTCCATATAACGCCTGGCAGCGGGCTCGCCTTGCTCCAACACATCCGTTGCCAGGGCATTGGCGGCAGCAATTCCGGTAGCGTACTGATAGACATAGAACGGACTATACAGGTGAGAGAAGTTCATCCAGCCCGCGCCCAGCCGTTCTTTATCCAGCTCCACCTCACCGCCGTACCCCTCGGCAAACAGTTCGGCCAGGCGCTCAATCAGGAATGGGGCTGTGATGGCCCCGCCCTTTTCTATGCGTTGATACAGCTCGAGTTCAAAGCGGGCCAGGGTGGGCATCACAAACAGATAGCGGTGGAAGTTGCCAAAAGCTTCTTCCAGCACCGCGAGCCGGTACTCGGGTGTCTGCGCCTCCCGTAGCAGCATCGCCCGCACCATGGCCTGATTAAAGTTGGAGGCCACCTCGGCCACAAACAGGCTGTAGCGGGCATAGATGATGGGCTGGGTCTGCCGGGTGAAGTAGCTGTGCATGGAGTGGCCGAGTTCGTGGGCCAGGGTACTCTGGGAGAAGAGGTCGTCCGACCAGCTCATGAAGATGTAGGGGAAGGTGCCTTTGAGGCCGGATGAGTAGGCTCCCGCCCGTTTGCCCTGGTTCTGCCCCCAGTCCACCCAGCGTTCCTCAAACAGACCCTTGCGCATGGGCTGTACGTACTCGGGCCCCAGCGGTTCCATGCCCCGGCAGATGGTCTCGGCGGCCTGCCAGAAGCCAATCCTGGGGCTGGTTCCCAGGGGGGCGGGCGAGTCGTAGATGGGCGCATCGTAGCTATGAATCTTGCCCCCCATGGCTTTTTTGCGGATGCGCCAGAAACGGCGCCAGGTGGACAGGTGGGTTTGGAAAGTAGCGATCAGGTTGTCGTAGACCGTTTTGGGAATGTTGTCGCCACAGGTGCGGCTCACGGCCAGGGCCATCTCGAGGCTGCTGGGGTAGCCCCTGGTGCGGGCCTGAAAAGCGAAGCCCTTGATACTGCCCTGCAGGGTAGAGGCCAGCGTGTTCTTGAAAGCCAGGTGTCCATCGGCATACGACTCCCAGGCGGCCTTCCGCACCTTGGGACTATGGTCCACCAGAAGCTCCCCCACGCTGGTGTGCGAGACCGGAAGCTCTGAACCTTCATGTAAAACCGGCCTGAACTGCATGTCGGCGTTGGTCGCAGCCGAGGCCGACGCGCTATGCCCCCCCAGGGGGTCGGAGACGGCAGCCAGCACGGCCTCTACCTCGCTGCTGCGCAGGTGGGGCTTGCGGATTTGCAGCCCGTCGAAGTAATGCCGGTAGACAGCCAGGCCGGGCTCCTGTTGCATGAAAAGCTCGAGTTTCTCTGGCTCTATGGCCAGCAGTTCCGGCTCGAGATAGGCTCCAGCCGCCGCCAGCCGCGCTACTGCGCCACGGGCTTCGCTCAGCATGCTGGTAAAGGTGGCGTTGGTGCCCTCGGTGGAGAGTTGCAGTGAGGCATACTGGGCAACCTTCATGGCGGCCAGCATCCGGGTCTCGAGGGTTTGCAAGGCTTGCAGCATTAGCCCGGGCGACTCGTATAGTCGTCCGGCAAAAGGCTTCACTTCTTCGATGGAAGCGATGACGTTTTCCAGCGCTGTGCGCCACTCGACTTGCGAGGCAAAGAGGGCCTCGAGGTTCCAGGTTTGTTCTGTGGGTAGTTCGGATCGTTTGGGCAGGTGGCTCATCCCGGCTATTCTATCCCCGAACTGACCTGTGGGTCAGGTGGATGGCTCGGCCAGGAAATCCCTGAACCAGTACCCAGAGTCCTTCATGGTGCGCTGCTGGGAGGGATAGTCCACATAGACCAGCCCGAACCGGGGCCGGTAACCCTCGGCCCACTCGAAGTTGTCCAGTAGGCTCCAGACCAGGTAGCCGTCTACCGGCACCCCTTCCTGCCTGGCCCTTAAAACCTGGGCTAAGTTGTCTTGTATATAACGCAAGCGTCTGGGGTCGTGAACCCGGCCATCC
>NZ_CALMCQ010000171.1 GCF_937863175.1 uncultured Meiothermus sp.
GAAAAAAAGAAAAAATAACATCTGGCTGACTATCGGAGTCATTGTCATCTGTGTATTATTGCTTTACTGGCTTTTTGCCCGTACGCTTATCGTCGAAGACGAAGAACTCGGGACTACCGATGTTCCGGCACTTATCGAGCAATCTCCCGGCGAATAATCCTTCGCCGGATCCATTCGTCCAGGGAATAGCTGCCGGCTCCGCCCCACAGCAAAAATACATACACGCCCAGATAAAGTAAAGGCAACTCTCTCACTGCAAAAGGATCGGCACCATGAATAACGAAAAAAGCCATCAGCATTCCGAACATCAAGGGGAGAGCAGCCAACCGGGTCATTAACCCGAAGATCAGCAAACACGAACATCCTACCTCTGCAAATAGAATCAATAGAAGCGATAAGGTACTACCTACGCCTAAAGGATCGGGAAAAGTAGCGCTTAAAACCGAAAAGGTCGCCAATTTCGTCCACCCATGACTCAACATCATTCCTCCTATAAACAATCGCAGGAAAAGTAAAGCTCCGTCCAGATGTTTCCGGTCAGAAGCTACTAATTTCAATAACAACTCTTTCATAAAACGAACTTTTTTTATCTTTCTACGGAAAAAGGTTTCCTGGAGTTCGTCATTTATTCTTTACTCCTTTAACCGATGTTCCGCTACCGGCCTGCAGGGCCACCGCCAGATCATAATCCTTACGCCTGACCAACTACCCGGAACTTTTCAACCCGATCAGTAAACCCAAAAGACAAAAAACAATTCCTTTCATATCAAAGCCGAAACCATTATTTTTTCAGAATAATCGTTTTTTCCGATGATTTGACTTTCAAGCTCTGGAAATCCCATTGTCTTACTCCTTTCTGGAAATCCAGTTCATATACATTTTCATTCCAGACAATCTCCAGCCACACAGCCACTGTCCCCGCAGCATTATAACGCCCTTCCCTGATCCGGACTTCCAGGTTTAGTCTGCCCTCGAGCTTCCTCCCCTTGGCCGGGCCATCCTCGACCAGCCCGCTAAAGTTGTAGGAAAGCTTTTGCGGCTGAGGGGTTGGCATAGGGGTCGGCCCCGACACGGGCGTGGCCGTCCAACTACCCCGATCTCCTGCGGCTGGCCCCATAAACGGGCCTTTGAACACGCCGCCCATTTCGCGCTTCCCCGTGCCCACCATCAGTAAATTGTTGGCCCGATCCACCTCGAGGAAGATGAAGATGCGGCCTCCACGGGTCAGGACACCTTTGGCCGGAAGGTTGAGGCTGCTGGCCCCGGTAAGCGCACCCATAAATACAAAGTTGCCGCCCCCTACCGGTTTGAGCTCGAGGGTCAGTCTGCCCGCCAGGGTGGTGTCCTTGCTGGGGCCTTCCTCCACCTTGCCGCTGAAGTCGAACACCACCTGTTGCTCGGGGGCGTTGCCCTGAAGCTCGAGGTTGTGGCTGACCAGGCGGGCCTCCTCGACCGACATGGTTTCACTGATACTGGGTGTGGAAGGCGTGGAGCTGGTGGGGCTTCCACAAGCCGCCAGCAGCAGCACCCCCGCCAGCGCACCCAAAAGCCATTGAGCCGAAGCCAGATTTCGCATGGTTTGCACCCCTTTCTACGCAAACCATTCTTTTGGAGTCAAGCGTTAGAAATCTAAATTGCTATGCCAGGCGAAATGCATGCTGGACGCGTTTTTATCTCGTATTAATTCATCTGGGTGCTTAGGTTTTCTTTAGGAAGCAACGACTATTGGCTTATCAGCAGGATTCCTGCCTAAGCACCACCCCGTTTGTCATTCTATCCCCAAGCACATCTGCAACCGTCAAAATTGTGTGTGCTCCAATACACCAAGGCTCCGAGTCCATGGAACTGGGGCGATCAGTAAAAGGTGGCCGACTGCCAGGTCCAATTTTTAGTCTGTGCCAGCAACGGGCTCTGCAGGTCGGGGCGGCTCAACATTCCTCTTCACTTCATCCACAATCCCAAAATCCCTCGCCACCAGCCGGGCGGTCATCTTGGCCGACATCATCACGCTGGGGGTGCCTGCTCCGGGTTGGGCGCCCGCGCCCACCAGGTAGAGGTGGGATATGTCCTCGCTTTTGTTATGGGGCCGGAAAAAGGCCGACTGGGCCAGGATCGGCTCGGGGCCGAAGGCGTTGCCCAGGTAGCTGTTCAGGGTGTGCTCGAAGTAGTCGGGGGTAATGAAGCTCTTGTGGACGAGCCGCTGTTGGAGGTTGGGGAGATAGCCGCGATCCTGCAAAAACTTCAGAATCTTGTTCACGAAAGGCTCGCCCAGCAAGTCCCAGTCCAGCCTGGAGCCATTGTGTGGCACCGGAATGAGCGTGTAGGCCGCATGGTGGCCGGGTGGGGCCAGGGAGGGGTCGGTGAGGGTGGGGATGTGCAGGTACTGGCTGAAGTCCTTGGCCAGCACCCTGCGCCCGAAGATGTCCTTCAGCAGCTCTTCATAGCGCGGCCCCAGGATGATGTTGTGGTGGCGCAGCTTTTCGCCCTCGCCGCCATCGGCCCGAAAGCCGAAGTAGATCACCACCAGCGACATGCTTTGCGGGCGGTTCCTCACGATCACATCCGACTGCCAGAAGCGGTACTCGGGCTCGACCAGCCGCAGGTAGGTGTTGGCATAGTCGGCGTTGGAAACCACGATGTCGCTGTGCATTGTGCTGCCATCGGCCAGGGTGATGCCCTTAGCGATTTTCTTGCTGCCTTCGCGCACCACATTGATCTTCTTCACCTCGGCGTTATAGCGCATAATGCCGCCCAACTCTTCAAACTTTTGGACAAAGGCCTTCACCAGTGCCCCGGTGCCGCCCATCGCAAAGTGGATGCCCCAGGTTTTTTCCACGAAGTGGACCATGGCATAGATAGCGGGAACGCTCAAAGGGTTGCCACCCACCAGCAGGGTCTCGAAGCTGAAGACCTGGCGCAACTTGTCGCTCTTGAAGTACTTGGCCGCGAAGCCGAACAGCGTGCGCACCGCGTCGAGCTTGAGCAGGTCGGGAACGACCCGCAGCATGGTGCCCAGGTCGCCGAAATGGGTGTAGCCGAGCTCGAGAAAACCCCGCTCAAAAATGGCCCTGGCGTCGGAGTGGAAGCGCTCGTAGCCCTCGAGGTCGCCGGGCTCGCCCAACTCCTGCACCTGGCGGCGGGTGTTCTCGGGGTCGCCGTCGTAGTCGAAGAAGGCGCCGTCGTCAAAGTAGATGCGGTAGAAGGGGAGGATGGGAACAATTTTTACGTATCTGCTGGTGTTCTTGCCTCCCGAGATGCCGGTTTTGATGCGTTTGTCATCGCCCAGGACTTCGGCAGGGTAGTCGGGGAGGCTCAGGTTCGATTGGCCGCGCTCGAGGGAGAAAAGCTCCTCGATGAAATGCGGCACCGTAATGACAGTCGGCCCCATGTCGAAGGTGAAGCCATCCACTTTGCGCACATAGGCCCGCCCGCCGGGGGCGTCCAGTTTTTCCACGAGGGTGGTATCGAAGCCCAGGCTTTGTAGGCGCAGGCCCATCGCCAGACCCCCAATCCCCGAGCCAATCACAATCGCCGTTCTCGACATAACGGGCTCGAGAATACCTCCAGGTGCAGGGGACATTCTTCGGTGGAGCTACATTTTGGGGGTACCGTCGCAGGTTGCAGGTCTGCCCTGGGTTTAGGGCCGAGCGTCAAGGGCTATTTGGCCAACCAACCATTAGGTTGTGCCCAGGTAAGATTCACAAATGGCTTTTTGATATAGCTACCTTCTGGGCGCAATTCTCGAGTGATCGTTGACTCGCCTATCCCCCAAGATAGGTGCGGGAAGCACTTGGCTATCGGCCATGGCATTATGCTACACAGCATGAAAGCCATCCAGGTATACCGCCCAGGCGGCCCCGAAGTCTTGGAGCTTACCAACCTCCCCAAACCCAGCCCTGGCGCTGGACAGGTGCTCATCAAGGTCGAGGCCGTGGGGCTCAACTTCGCCGACATTTTGTACGTGGCCGGAGAGTACCTGGTGCGCACCCGTTACCCCATGGTTCCCGGTATGGAATTTGCCGGTCTGGTGGACGAAATGGGCCAGGGGGTAGAGGGGCTGCAAGTGGGTCAGCGGGTGGCGGCGCTCGGGGGAAGCGGGGCTTTTGCCGAGTATGCGGTGGTTCCGACCCGCTCGGTGCTGCCAGTACCGCCCCAGTTTAGCGCTGCCGAAGCAGCGGCTTTTCCGGTCTCCTACTTCACCGCCTATTTCGCCCTACACACCCAGGCCCAGGCCCGGCCCGGCGAATGGGTTTTGATTCAGGCTGCCGCCGGCGCACTGGGTACGGCCTCGATTCAGATCGCTAAAGCGATGGACTTGCGGGTGGTGGCCCTGGCCAGCAGCGAGGAAAAACTGACCCTGTGCCGCAATCTGGGGGCTGATGTAACCCTGCTCAACACCCAGGACAACCTGGTGGATGCGGTCAAAAATGCCACCGAGGGCAGAGGGGTGGATGTTCTGATGGAGGTGGTGGGGGGAGCCGGTTTTGCCCATAGCCTGGGGATGCTGGCCTACCGGGGCCGTCTGCTGGTGATTGGCTCGGCTTCGCGCGAGATGGCCCAGATCTACCCGGTGGGCCTGATGAAGGGCAACCAGAGCGTGATGGGGGTCTGGCTGACCCCCTTCCTGAGCGACCCCGCCGAGATGCAGGCTGCAACGGCCTTCCTGATTCCTCTGGTGGCCTCTGGTCAGATTAAGCCGGTGGTGGGGGAGCGGTTCAAACTAGAAGAGGCCGCCAGGGCTTTTGCCTTCGTGCAAAGCCGAAAAAACACCGGAAAGGTGATTTTGGAGCCCTAGGGGTTGGGTAAGTTGATTTTTGGCCAACCTGGCCCCTCGAGAGTGTCGCAGGTTTCAAATCTCAGGTCTCGGATCGGACTGGGGCCGGAAGAGTCTTCCGCTTTGACCTTTGACTTTTCCTGAGGTCGTCGGGGGGGCCAAATTCCTTTACCAGACCTCCAGCGAAGAGGGGAGAGGAGGGTGGGTGCAGACTAGGATGAGCTATTGGGAAACCGCAGCCAGTGGTGCTCCCTGCACAAAAGGGCGATACTATGCCCATGCCATCGGCGGATGTAATTGTGGTCGGCCTGGGCGCGATGGGCAGCGCCAGCCTGTACCAGCTTGCCCGGCGCGGGGCCAGGGTGATCGGGATAGATCGGCATCGGCCCCCGCATATCTATGGTTCCAGTCACGGCGAGACCCGCATTACCCGGCAGGCCATCGGGGAGGGAGCAGCCTATGTACCGCTGGTGCTGCGCTCACACCAGATTTGGCGCGAACTCGAGGCCCAAACCGGCGAGTCGCTTTTGCGGGCCTGTGGGGGCCTGATTCTGAGCGGTGAAGTGGGCGAGGCCCTGCACCACGGCAAGCCGCAGTTTTTGCAACGCACCCTTCAGGCTGCCCAGCAGTTTGGCATCGCCCACGAGGTTCTGAACGCCACCCAGATAGGGGAGCGCTTCCCGCAGTTTGACCTGACCGGCGACGAGACCGGCTACTTCGAGCCAGGGGCGGGTCTGGTCTATCCCGAGCGCTGTGTGCAGGTACAGCTCGAGCAGGCCCAAAGCCTGGGTGCAGTATGGCAGACCGGGGAAACCGTGCTACAGATTTCCCCGACGCCTGACGGTGTGCAGGTCGAAACCGACAAAGCCCGCTACCACGCCGCCAAAGTAGTGGTGAGCGCAGGTTCCTGGGCTGGCGAACTGCTGGGCGAGCCGTTTGCGCGGGTGCTCAGGGTCTATCGCCAGGTGTTGTTCTGGCTCGAGGCAAAGAACCCTCAAGCCTACCTGCCAGAGCGCTTTCCCATCTTTATCTGGATGTTTGGTAGTGCAGAGGGTGAGCACTTTTATGGCCTTCCCCAGGTTTCGCAAGGCGTGAAAGTAGCCACCGAGCAGTCGCGGGTATCCACCCACCCCGACCAGGTAGAGCGTACAGTAGCCGAAGCCGAGGCCCAGACCATGTTCACCCGCTATGTGCAGGGCCGTTTGAAGGGCCTGGGTTCGACCTGCCTCAAAGCTGCTACCTGTCTTTATACCTCCACGCCCGATGGCGATTTCATCCTCGACCACCACCCCGACTCCGAGCGCATCCTGGTAGCCTCGCCCTGCTCCGGGCATGGCTTCAAACACTCGGCTTCGGTGGGGGAGGCCATGGCCGAGCTAGCCCTGCACGGACGAAGCCAGTTCGACCTGACCCCTTTCCGGCTGGCTGAAAGACCGGCTTGGGGATAAAGACGAATGCCTGGAAACCGGGGGTTCAAATACCCATGGGGGGTATACTATGCTTTATGGTTGCACGGAAGTTAAGACGACGACCTCGAGCGATCCCCTCGAATAGGCCACACCGCCAACCAGTGACCCCCACAGCCTGCTGTACGTGCCCAATCGGGCACGTACTCGCATGGAAGTACCATCAAACCCTACCGTGATGTGTGGCGTTGACAGGTGCTTTCATATCCCAGCGGGCCAGCGCCTTCAATACGGCGTCGCGCTCGTTTTGGTGCGAAAGCCGCCTGAGGGCCTCGCGTACTGGGAACCAGTCCACCCCGTCCACTTCTTCTTTTTGCGGTCGGGGCAGCCCACCTACATAGCCCATCAAAAAGTGATGTACTTCCTTAGTAACAGTGGTCTGAATGCCGTCGTCCCTAACCGTGAAGTGATAGCGAATGCTGCCCAGTGGGGCCAGCACTTTGGTCTCAATGCCGGTCTCTTCTCGTACCTCGCGGATAGCCGTTTGGGGATACCGTTCTCCTGGCTCTACCTGGCCTTTGGGTAGGCTCCAGACTCGCCCGTCCTTGATGGCAATCAAGAGTACTTCCAACCCCTTGCCACCGGCCCTCTCCCGCAACACCACACCCCCCGCCGAGGTCACACGGCGTCGGGATTGCGGCGGAGCCTGGGACCCACTGCCCCCAGCAATGCCGCGCCTGGGCTTATGGCGGCGCGAACCAATTGAATAACGCATACAACTGCTACTTCCCAATGACCCAGCAATGGGTTCTTAGGTACAGTGTACACGGATTGGAGGCTCTTGTGGTGCATAAGGGCACATATCCGTTACACAAGCACATGAGCGGTGGCACCCCTTACAAAAAGCATTGGAATAAACAAAAAAAGCGCCCCAAAGGACGCTTAACTTGAGCAAAGAAAGATCAGCCGAGTTCTTTGAGTCTGGTCTCCGGAGAGCCAGACTGAAAGCTCCTTAGAAAGGAGGTGATCCAACCGCACCTTCCGGTACAGTTACCTTGTTACG
>NZ_CALMCQ010000172.1 GCF_937863175.1 uncultured Meiothermus sp.
GGCCTGATCTACCTCGTAGAGCGTGAGCAGATCCCGGCTGCGTGAACGTACCGAGTCCAGCGCCCCGGCCAGTTCGGCCACCAGCACTTCCAGAAAACCCAGCTCCTCGGCGGAGAGGGGGCGGGGTAGGGCGACCTCGAGTCTCCCTGCCATTCCTGGCAAAGGCAGCCCATAAAGTTGCTGTGGCCCCGCCCTGAAACCCGGAGAGGTGGCCCGAACCCCCTCGAGGGTAAGGGAAGCCTCCATCCCCAGGGCTTGAGCCACCTCCAGTACCACGGAGGCCAGGGCTTGTTCCAAATTGTCGGCCACCGCGGCCCGCTTGAGTATGCCCCCAATGGCTGCCAGCCGTCGGTTGGCAGCCTCCAGGGCTTGTTGGGCCCGCTCGCGCTCCTGCACCTGCTGGGCAATCCACTCCAGGGTCATCCAGGTGACCAGGGGCCCCACCAGACCATAGAATCCCATGTTTAGCCAGAACGCCACCGGTTGGCCCAGGTAGGGCCGCAGTGAAAGTTCAAACAGCACCACTACCAGCATAATCAGCAGCGGCAGAAATAGCCGATACAGCTTAATCAGCCGATATAAGCTCGGCGTGGGCTCCATGTCTAACAGGTTATCGGGTTGCGGGTTGGCAGCCAAGCGCTGTCCAGGTAGGATCGGCAATCAGCCCTGATGCTCTAGGGTCGTTTGCCGTGTCGGGCATGCCAGCGGCTTTGATGCAAGAAACCCCGCAAGAACTGCACTTCGCCAGGGGTCAGGTCGGCTTTGTGGAGCAGCCGACGGAAGCGCCGAACCGCGTAGGGGAGGCGCTTTTCATCGGTAAAACCAATACCAAAGATGTATTCGCGCAGGTCGTCGAAGAGCTGCTCGAGGGCTTCTTGCTCGGCTAGCTGGGCTCTGGCGGGTTCGGGGGGGTCTAGTGCAGCGTTAAACACTTCGTAGCACAACAGCAGCACCGCCTGGGCCAGATTCAGGCTGGACTGCTTGGGGGAGGTGGGGATGCGCACGATCAGTTGGGAAAGGTCAATCTCGTCGGTCGTCAGACCCGAGGCCTCGCGGCCAAACACCAGCGCCACCTTGCCCTGCGGAGCCACCTGGGCTACCCGCTGGGCCATGTCTTTGGGGCCTACCACCGCTCCGGTATACATTTCGCGTTCCCGCACGGTAGTGCCCACCACCAGTCGGGCATCGGCCACGGCTGCAGGAAGGGATTCGACCACCTTCAAATGGTCCAGGATCTCCTCGGCGTGTACTGCCAGACGGTAGGCCAGCGAGCCGTCCTGGCGACGCTCCAGGTCTTGCCGCACCCGTGGTTCGGGGGCCACCAGCCGCAGGTCAGAAATGCCAAAGTTCTGTATGGCACGGGCGGCGGCGCCGATATTCATCGGTTCCTGACTTCCCACCAGCACCACCCGGATGTTCTTTAGCCAACTCATCGGCTCTAGACTATCGCACCCACCCCCGTCCATGGCTTAGGGCGAGGTGGCATATTTTCTGTTCTGGGCTGGCAATTCAAAACTTTGAAGTGGGTGCTGGGCGTTTATGCTAACGACGCAGCAAATAATGTTTCGCCAGGCTCCTCTGCCGCTGGCGCTGGAGGCACCGATCTTTTGACTCAGGACGGGTCACGCAGCCGCTCGAGCCCGTCCAGCACCATCTCGAGGCCAATCCCGAACTCTTCGGCGTAGTCATAGCCGGGCTTGAGTACATGTTCGACGGCCATCTCGACCAGGTAGGGATACTCCCCTGCCCCCACCTCGGCCATGATGCTGTCGGCGGTTGGGCCAGCCTCCTCGAAGGTGTTGAAGGGCAGGTTGAGCTGCTGCAAGACGAAGCCATAGATGTAGCTGTCTAAGAGCGAGTAGGCGTGAGCCGCCGCCGCGACCGAGAAGCCGTTCCTGCGGAAACACTCGAGTACCGCATTGTGGTGGTGCAGGGTGGCGGAGCCGGGCGAGGTGCGCGACTCCATCAGCCCCAGCGCCCAACGGTGGCGCACCAGGGCGGCCCTTGCGGAGAGGGCTCGAGCCCGAATCCGGTTTTTCCAGGCACCTCTGGCTGGTAGCTCGATCTCGGCAAAAACCAGATCAACCATCCCGTCCAACAGCCTATCTTTGTTGGCGAAGTGGTAATAAAGCGACATGGCCTCTACGCTCAATTCCTGGGACAGTCGGCGCATGGTGAGGGCCTGGATACCCTCCTGATCGGCGATCTCGAGGGCTTTCCGAAGCACCCCCTCACGACTTAAGCGGGCTCTGGGCAGGGGTTTTTCGCCAGGCATTTTCGTACTGTTTCTGGGCATTGGGCAGTTCCTCTATTGACAATCTTACAACGTAAGGTTAACCTTATTCCAGGGCCTTACAGTGTAAGGTAAGGGAGCTCAAAAATGAAAGTAACCGCCCAACAGAACACCCGCAAAGCTGATCGCCCGGCACAGCAAAGCACCATGAAGGCTGTCGTGCGCGAAATATATGGCCCACCCGAGGTTTTGCAGCTTACGGAACTGCCCAGACCCACCCCGAAGGACCACGAAGTACTGGTTAAGATTCATGCCACCACTGTCACTTCGGGAGACTGCCGCGTGCGTGGTCTGAAGGTGCCTGCCGGGTTCGGTCTCATCATTCGCCTGGCTATGGGGGTCGTGCGCCCGAGGCAGACCGTCCTGGGCAGCGAGTTTGCGGGTGAGGTCGAGGCTGTCGGCAAAAGCGTCACCCAATTCAGGGCGGGCGACCGGGTGTTCGGGATGAGCGGTACTGCCATGGGTGCACATGCCCAGTACAAGTGCGTAGCAGAGAAGGGTGCGCTGGCTCTTATCCCGCCCAACCTGAGCTTCGAGGAAGCGGCTGCCCTCCCGTTTGGCGGCACTACCGCGCTGGACTTCTTCCGACGGGGCGGGCTGAAAGCCGGGGACAAAATCCTGGTCAATGGAGCCTCCGGTGCGGTGGGGGTGGCTGCGGTGCAGCTTGCCCAGCACTTCGGCGCAGAGGTGACCGCAGTATGCAGCGGCGCGAACGCGGAGCTGGTGCGGTCGCTGGGGGCTCGCCGGGTGATTGATTACACCAGGGAAGATTTCACCGCCAGTGGAGAGGTCTACGATGTGATCGTGGACACCGTTGGCACGGCTCCGTTTGCCCGCAGCAAGCTTTCGCTCGGCAAGGGCGGGCGCTTGTTGCTGGTGCTGGCCACGTTGGGGCAGATGCTCCTGGCCCCCTGGGAGTCGGCAGTCAGTGGTAAAAAGGTGGTCGCCGGGCCAGCGACCGAGCGGGCCGAGGACGTGCGTCTACTGGCGAAACTGGCGCAAGAAGGCAGCCTGAGGCCGGTGATTGACCGCCGCTATGCGCTCGAGCAGATGGCCGAGGCCCACCGCTACGTGGAAACTGGGCGCAAGCGGGGGAGCGTAGCGGTCACGGTAAGCCACCACGGCTGAACCCGGCGCCCTCCGCCTTTGAAGATTCGTAACCAGAACGTCGCACACTCGTATTACCATTAGGGATGGCCGTGAAAACATGGTTACCAGGGTAGATTCTGGGTCGAAGTGGGTTTTGGCGCCTCCTATGGCGGTATATCGTGCATTTGCAGAGCCGGGTGCGATGGAGCGATGGCTCCCGCCCGACAACATGACCGGCCAGATGTTGCGCTTCGACTTCCGTGAAGGCGGCTCGTACCGGATGCGACTGGTCTACGCCGATCCGGGGCAGGGCAAGTCGGCGGAAGAATACGACGAGGTGGAAGTACGGCTGACCAGGCTCGAGGAGGGACAAAGAATCGAGCAGGAGGTAGTGTTCGAGAGCCAGGATCCCGCGTTCTCCGGCGTCATGCGCATGACCTGGATCTTCCAGCCCGCAGGTAAAGGAACGCAGGTGACGGTGCGCGCCGAGAACGTACCCGAGGGAGTCCGGTCAGAAGACCACCAGGTGGCTATGAACTCGTCCCTCGAGAAGCTGGCAAAGTATGTGGAGGGGTCAATACGCCGAGGCGGTGGGGGATATGAAGAGAGGTAAGACCGGTGAAGTAGGGCTCGAGGTCTCAGAACTCTATGCCCTTGTAGATTTCGTCCAGGCTCAGTGGGCGGTTGATGCAGGGCAGCTTGAGGGGTTTGCCATCGGCGGGCTCGAGGGTTTCGTAGCGCCAGGAGCTGTCGTCGAGGCGGCTGTACACCTCGACTAGCCTTTGGTTTTGGGAGATTAAGACATAAGCCTTAAGCGTGGGAATGGTTTTGTAGCTGTGCAACTTCTCTCCCCGGTCAATGCTCTCGGTGCTTTCTGAAAGCACCTCAACAACCCAGCAGGGGAAGCGCTTGAACCTCGAGCCGTCTGAGTTCTCCTGGCAAGTTAGGAATAAATCGGGGTAGTAGCCTTTATCGCTTGGGGTCTTTAGTACCATGTCGTTGATGAATAGGTCGCAACCTGCTTCCTCCGCAGCATCGAACACCAAGCGGTATAGGCGACCTGCAATGCGGTTGTGGTGGTCGCTTCCACCAGCCATTGCAAAGGTATAGCCGTCCACGAACTCATGGCGAATCTCAGAGCGTTTTTCAGACTCGAGGTATTGCTCAAACGTAGTCTGTTGAACCGGGTTGGCTCGAGGCATGACAAAATTATACGAGGTTTGGGAAAGAGGTTGTGAGGTGGGACTCGAGACCCTCCACAAGTACGCCGAGGCGTTGGGGTAGCAAAGCGAGGTACGCCTGGTGAAATACCCTACTCCCTAAGAACCGAGAAGGCTACATTTTGGGTGGAGGCCGAAACGCCCTTCTCGATCGCGAGGTGAGAGAGGTAGACCCTAATCCCGGCTGGCCCCAGTTGTGCAGGATGCCACTTGCCGTGGAACCTGATAAAATCTACAATGTAATGCAAGCACCAAGCTTCGGTTTTTCGGCTCATGGAAGCAACCGCATGGTTTTGCGCACCTGGTTTAGAAAAGGAGACGATTGAATGGAATACCGTTTCGGCCCCCCGGCTGCTGACACTGCGGTTTATCTCTCCCTCCGGAATGATCTCCCGCACGTGCGGTTTAATCAATAGTTAGGCACTTCGGACGCTCTTATGACTGACCGACCTCTGAGGAGCTGCGATGAGTGCAGGAGCTTGTTCTTTGCGGACGCGTCGCGCATGGATTCACTCTGTCCAGAGTGTGCGCATCTGCTTTACGGATACGAGCCATGTGTCCACACTTTTGTTGCCGGTCGTTGTTCGAGGTGTCACTGGGACGGCTCCGTTTCAGATTATTGTCGGACGCTCAAGGAAAGTTAGAGATGACGATTTCGTGGCATAACCAGGGCGGTGCAGCGAACGGCCTCTCCGCTGTCCGTTCGAGCGTCGCGGGAATTCGTGAGCGCGCCGTGCGCTCCACCGACGCCGAGGCCTCGTTGAGCTTGGTCGTTGGGCTGAACGAGTCCAGGCTCATCCGAACTAAATCGGAGGAAACCGTATGCCTACAAGAGCGAAAACTCAAGAAAGAGTGGTCGTCAATGGTGTCGGCTGGAAGAAGCCCTTGTCCATTGCCGCCGACAAGTACGAACAGGTCTCGAAGGCCATATTTGCGGTCCTGACTACCGAACCAATCCGGTTCACAGAGCTTGCGCGGCTCGTTGGGAAAAGGCTCCCGAATTTTGAAGGTTCTGTCTCCTGGTACACGGTCTCGGTTGCCCGTGAGCTGGAGGCGCAGGGCAAGATTGTTCGTCAAGACAGGCCAGTGCTCTACTCTAAGCCCGGCCGGTCGCGCTCCAAGGCACGATCAGTACGACCGGCCAAGACCAAGGCAGCAGTGCCTTCGCGTAGAGGGAAGGGTACCGCCTAACAACCGGTTGCAGCGGACTTGCCAACGCGCCGGCCCTCGAGGTGTGCCCTCATCGGCTGAGGTTCACTGAGGTGGCACGCCGCTGAACTCGAACGTTGCGCGGCAACTTGGGGCCGTACAGGCTTTCGACTCGATGCGAATACGGATGCGCACGACACCGTTTTCAGGGCTCGAATTCACGGGCGAGCATGTACAATGTATCGGCGCGACGAACCCGCCAAAGGAGCAAAGCATGGAACTTGGCACCTTTTCAATTAGCCTGGCCGTAAAGGATATCAAGGCTTCCAAGGCTTTTTACGAGAAGCTCGGTTTCGGGGTCTTCATGGGAGATGTTTCGCAGAACTGGCTGATCTTGAAGAATGGCGATCACGTCATTGGACTCTTTCAAGGGATGTTTGAGAAGAACATCCTGACCTTCAATCCTGGCTGGGACAGCAACGCGCGCAAACTCGGTGCGTTTACGGATGTACGCCAACTTCAGCGTCAGTTGAAGGCGCAAGGGGTAGAGTTCCAGACTGAAGCCGATGAAAGTACAGTAGGGCCTGCCAGTTTTGTCGTCGTAGACCCGGACGGAAACCCGATCCTGGTGGATCAGCATGTCTGAGCAGGATCCGCGGGACCGAGCATGGGGGTCAAGCCTAGATGTTGAGTGCCGCCCAACACGGCATGCACCTGAACCGCTGCGCTGGCTCTGCTCGCAGGCGGGCGGCCGAAGCCCGGCCTTCGGGCGCGTTCTAAGCTCCGCAGTGGGGAGGTAGTAAATGGCAACCGTTAGGTACATGGTCGGGGACGTGGAACAGGCCCTGCGGTTCTACACGGAGAAGCTTGGCTTCTCGTTAGTGGAGCGCTGGGGTCCCGCATTCGCAGTCATCGCTTTGGAGGATCTCACCCTTTGGGTCAGCGGACCTGATACCTCCGCCGCCCGGCCGATGCCGGATGGCCGTCGCCCAGAGCCGGGCGGGTGGAATCGCATTGTCATCCAAGTCCATGATATCCACGCGCTGGTCAAGACCCTGAGAGAGGCCGGCGTCCGTTTCAGGAACGAAATCATCACTGGTCCGGGAGGATCCCAGGTACTGATCGAAGACCCATCGGGCAATCCAATTGAGCTATTCCAGGAACCAGATTGAACTGAAGGCCGCAGTCTTGTGGTTCAGGGTATGCCATCCTATCACTATGGCACGATGGTTCATGTTGGGTTGCTCTGGCTTGTTGCTGTTTTTGGGGTTGGCGGGCTGGGCAGCCTACTCGTTCTTGATTCGCCCAGCCCAGACGCTGGTTAACGATTTTCGCCAGATCATTACGCTGGACAACACGGTGGAGCGGCAGACCGCCTATACACCGCCCGCCAATGCGCTGCTGAGCCGTGATCAGGTGCAGCGCTTTCTGGTGGTGCAGCGTAGCGTGAAGGAGCAGCTTGGGGAGCGCTACCAGCGGATTGAGGCCCGGCTTAACCAGTTAGCAAACCAGCAGGTGGGGCAGCTTACACTGGACTACCGCACTGCGCTGGACTTGTTCCGCGACTCGAGTTCGTTAATGCTGGATGCCAAGGGCATCCAGGTGCAGGCCCTCAACCTTCAGAACTTCTCGCCCCAGGAGTATGCCTGGGTGCGCTCACAGGTCTATGCCGCGCTGGGCTTCGGGGTGCCCAGCCTCAACCCGCAGGAAATCCTGCGTCAGATCGGCGGGGGCAATTTCAACCCCAGGGTGGATATGATCAAGCCCACCGCACCACCAGAAAATGTGCGACTGGTGGAACCTTTCCGCGCTGAGCTGGTGAGCTACTATCCGTTTACCTGGTTCGGGCTATAGCGCGGTTTGGGAAATGGTGGGATGATTGACTGGCATAGAGTGAAAGCTGCCGGTGGTGCTCGCGGTAAGCGCCCACGAGCCGGAAAAGGGCGTATCCTGGTTCCGCCCCGCCGGGTCGGCGACAGGAGTGTAAGCGCGACCCTGGACTCCGTGCCTTCCAGGGAAGAATCCTTCAAGCTCGAGGGGTTGCTTAATAGCCTGAAATACACCTTTGAGCGGGTCTAAAGCCCCCGGTGGCAACTCGATCCCGGTGAACCCGCAGACTGGAGCTATGGCAATGCGTTACACGGAACTGGCCTTTACCGGCCCGGCCACCTTTTTCAAAGCACCGCATAAGCCCCTTCTGGGCGACTGGCAAGCCGAGGTGGGACTTCTGGGCATCCCCTACGATTTTGCGGTGGGCTATCGCCCGGGAGCCCGCTTCGCCCCTAATGCACTGCGCGAGGCATCGGGCCGCTATGCACCGGGGCCGGAAGGCTACTTTGATTTTGAGTCCGAAAGCCACCGTTTCCAGAGCGTGACCCTGGTGGATGCGGGCGATGTAGACCCTGTCCAGCTCGAGTATCAGGAGTCTTTTCGCCGCATCACCGAGGCCGCCCGTGAGTTGCGCCAGCGGGTCAAGCTTCCGGTGCTGGTAGGGGGCGACCACTCGGTTAGCCATCCGATTCTGCGGGCCTACGACGACCTGGGCGAGTTCTGCGTGGTGCAGCTCGACGCACATCTGGACTACTCGGATAGCCGCAATGGCACCCGCTTCGCCAACAGCAGCCCTTTCCGCCGCGCGGTGGAGAATGTACCCGGACTGAAACACATCACGGCGATTGGATTGAGGGGTCTGAGAACCAACCCCGAAGCCTTCCATGCGGCAAAGTCCAGGGGCCATACCCTCATCAGCGCCAAAACCGTACGGCAGCGCCTGTCGTGGGTTTTGGAGCAACTGCCCAGAGGCAAAAAGGTCTACATCAGCTTCGATGCCGATGTGCTGGATCCTTCGATTTTGCCGGGTACGAGCAGTCCCGAAGTTGAAGGGCTGACTTATGGCGAGGCCATGCAGGTAGTAGCCGAGACCATTCGGCACAACGACCTGATTGGTTTTGACCTGGTGGAGCTTGCGCCCAGTCTGGATACCAGCGGCCTGAGCGCGTTGGTAGGTGCGCGATTGTTGGCCGAGGTATTGTGCTGCTGGTCGGGATAAAACGGCAAGAACCGTTTTCCGGGTGAAGTTCGGGCTATTGCTGTGAAGGGCCAAAGACCTTGAGTGCGTTATAAACCGAGTCTGCGGGCTGGTCTTCCCCGGGTTTGGGGCTCGAGGGCCAGTCGGCTTTTGCCCAGTCCACCTGGTGGGGTAAGGCGGAGGAGGTGGCTCGAGGACGGTAGTCGAAGCAGATCGGCCCGGTTCTGTTGGTGGCCCATACCGGCCTCCACTGCAACCGAACGTTTGTATGCTCCATACAGATCCTGTGGTGTGGGGATTCGGGCGGTTGCCGTGGAAGGCGCCGCAATTCACGGATCCGGAGGCGGCCAAGGGGCGGGTTTAAAACAAGAGATTGAACTACTCTGCAAAACAGGGTGCTAAAGAAGAACCGTGCTGTGAGTCCTAGGAAAGAACTTGGTCAGCACGGTACTTCTGTACGATGTCTGAAGTCGTACAAGACAGTTTACCGCGATGGGAACAAGGATATGTGTTGGGGCTGATGCAATCCGAATACAAAAGTCCCAGCGCCATAGCGGCCAGTGGGGTCCTAGGGTACAGCCCCAGTTATAGTGGTCGTCTGCTCAGACAAGAGGCCAACCCCCACCGCTCCAGTCGAGAGGCTCGTTTGCGGAAAGCACCCAGGGGGATGTACCTGGGAGTAGACCTGGTTCCCGTAGCACACCAGGGGTGCTGGATGGAGGGGGTGGATCGGGTCTACTCAAGTAGCGATAAAGCCCCAGTATGGGGTCATAACCTGCTGTCGTGTGGGCTGGTGCGGTATGGAGAAACCCCTTACCCCTTGAGTTTGGAAGGTTTCCCCACGCAGAGCATGAGTTCGGAGGTGTATCCCTACCGAACCCCAGGTGAGGCCCTGTGGGAGATCGTCGAGGTCATACGAAAGAACGGCTACAGCCTTGCGGGGGTGGTGTTTGATAACCAGTTTGCGGGCAAGGCTCACCTGGCCAAGCTCTATGGACAAGATGTGCCTTTCGTAGCTCGGGCCAGGCTGAATCAGAAGGTGGAGTTCGAGCAACAGCTACTGTCCATCCGGGCCTTGGGTGAAGAGTATCCACCCGGCAAGGTTCGCTACTACAAGCGTTTTGGCTGGTATGTCAAACGCCTCCAGATCACCTTAGCTGAGGTGGGGCCACTCGATATGCTCTTGATCTGGCTACCCCACAAGGAAGGTTTCAAGCTGATGGCCTTATTCTCCACCCTGGATAGGGGTATCCAGGAAGTCCTTGCAGCTTGGAAGGCCCGTTGGGATTTGGAGCGGGTACATCGTCTGCTCAAGCAGAACCTTGGCTTATCCAAATGCCTGGCTCGTTCCTTTGCTGCCCAACTCAAACATGCGGACCTTGCCATCGCTGCCCTACACCACATCCGGCAGCAAAAAAAACAATGTCCAGGCCTTTCTTGGCGTGCAGCACAGCACAAAGCTGCTGAAATACTCCAATCTCAGCTACTGACCGGGCTTTCTATCCTAGCAGCTTAGGTTTATCCCCTTCTTCCCCTTTTTTTTCCTTCAGTTCAATCTCTTGTTAAAAGCAAACCGTGCCGCAATCCGATGGCAGCCCGCCCTAAACTAGACCGTGTAGCGCTGGTTCCAGCTCTGGGGGAAGGTTAATCCGTTCCCATACACCATGCGGATCAGCTGCCCGTGGTGCTGAACCTCGTGCTCGAGTAGCGCAAAGGCCAGCTCGAGTTGGGAATCGCTCAATCCGGAGAAATCAATAAGGTTCAAGCGACCCTGGGTTGCTTCCAAAGCAGTAAGCACCAATTGCTTTACACCGGGCTCCACCAGGCTGCACGAGAACCCCTGCCAACCGCCTGCCTCGATGGCCCTGGTGTAGCTTTCCCTTGCGCCCACGATGCACCAGAGCTGGCCCGCGATGCGGTTGGAGGGCAGGTTGGGTAAGTCGAGTGCCAGGCTGGTTTCTTCGAGGTGCACCACCAGATCGCTGGTGAGTTGGAATGCGCCAAGGAGGCGGACTTTCAGCAGCCGATTCATGTTACTTCAACCAGTCTGTGCTGGGTAGTAAAAGTTCTGGTGCAGTCATACGGGTTGGGTTAGGCCGAGAGGACGCCGCCATCTACCGGAATTATACTCCCCTTGACATAGCTGGCCAGGTCGGTCGCCAGTACCAGAGCCATCCGGGCGACCTCATCGGGTTGGCCCGCCCGCCCGATGGGTAGGCGTTGCTGAAAATCGTAGCCCACTTTCAAGAGTCCCAGCCTCAACTGCAAGATCTGTCTGGCAACGGCCCTGGTTCCTTCGGTAACGATACCCCCTGGCAACAGCGCATTCACGCGGAAGCCGTGTTTGGCATATTCTTTGGCAAGTGCCCTGGTGAGGGCAATCACGCCAGCTTTGCTGGTGGTGTAGAGGGCCAGTCCATCCTTAAACGGCAGAATGGACTCAATAGTACCAATGTTGATGATGATTCCGCCGCGCCTGGCGCGTCGCGTAATCATCTCCTGGCACATCCAAAAAACCGAGTCGAGATTGACCTCCATCACCTTGCGGTAAAAAGCTTCATCCACCTCCGAGACCGGTTTTTCGGGATAAATGCCTGCGTTGTTGACCAGTATCTGGGGTTCGTTGCCGTCAAAAGAAGCCCATAGACTGGCAATAGAGGGCTTATCGGACAAGTCCAGAACGTGCGTTTGGATGTTGGTGGCGAGGCCAGACAGTTCTGCTGCGACATCTGCCAGCTTCGCGGCATTAATATCCACAAGATGCAGGGTGGCTCCGGCCTCGGCATACCGTCTGGCGATGGCTTTGCCGATGCCTGCGGCGGCTCCGGTGATTAAAGCTCGCTTGTCGCGCAGGGATAGGATTTGCTCGAGGGGGGGGTGGGTCATGCTAGGCTCCAGGGGTTTGTCGCAGGATGCTGCTGCCGTTTACGTACACAGCGTGAATGGGGTGGTCTCCCCAGTGATAGAGGGGCTTCAGTGCATGGGGCGAGTCCATCACCACAAAGTCGGCCCTGCTCCCGACCTCGAGCCTTCCCAGATCCCCTCTTCCCAGCGCGTTGGCAGCATGGGAAGTATGGGCCGTCAGGGCTTCTTCAGCCGTAAGGGGGCCTAAGCTGATGGCCAGTTGCATTCCCAGCCAGGGGCTAAAGAGTGGGCTGCTGCCCGGGTTGTGGTCGGTGGCGATGGCGACCTTTACCCCAGCATCCCACATCGCCCGGATGTTGGGGAACGGTTTGCGGAGGATGACCGCGGCCCCAGGAAGTACCGTGCCCACCGTGCCGCTGCTGGCCAGCGCCTGCCAGTCGTCGGGGGTGGTCTGCTCGAGGTGATCCGCCGACAGCGCCCCCAGCTCCGCCGCCAGCCGGGCAGCCCCGGTGTGGACAATCTGCTCGGCGTGGACTTTGGTCTTCAGGCCGTTAGCCAGGGCGGCCTCGAGGATTTTTCTGGTCTCGCTCAGGGTAAACGCCCCCTGGTCGCAGAATACATCTACCGCTTCGGCCAGGCCCGCCTGGGCCACCTCGGGGATCAGTTCTTGTGCGAACATCTGCACGTACTTCTGCCGCTCCCAGCCCCTGGGAACAACGTGGGCCAGCAGGGTAGGGAAGACGTGCTGGGGCAGGGTTTGTTTCAGCTTCTGAATGACCCGCAGCATCCGGAGTTCGGCCTGGGGCTCCAGGCCATAACCGCTTTTGATTTCCAGGGTGGTGACACCTGCCGCCAGGAACTTCTCAGCTCGGCCTCGAGCCTGCGCGTACAGCTCCTCTTCAGAAGCCGCATCGGTCGCCCGTACGGTTGAATAAATCCCTCCCCCCGCCGCCAGAATCGCCTCGTAGCTTTCCCCTCTGGCCCGACGCAGATACTCGTCCAGCCGGTCGCCGCCATAGACCAGGTGGGTGTGAGCGTCCACGATGCCGGGCACCACCCCGCGCCCTCCCAGGTCGAAGCGTTCCCAGGTGCGGTACCGGTCGGGCAGGTCGGTTTCCTGGCCCACCCAGACCAGCCACCCGTTTTCCAGCGCGAGGGCGGCCTGCTGCAGGCGCACCCTGGGCGTGTACAGCTCGGAGATTCCCCCAAAGATGCGATTCACAGCAGGGCCTCGAGCTCGGCCCGCAGGGCGGGGTTGGGGTTTTGCGCGATGGCTCGCAGGGCGCGCTGGCGGAGATCGGCTTCACCCAGCCTTGGGCCGACCACAGCCAGAACAGCCGTGGCGTCGGAGCGGTTGTCTATTGCGAGTAGCCCAAATAAAAACTCCAGTGCCAAAGGGGTGGGCGAACTGGCCAGTGCAGCCATGACCGCTTTGCGTGAGCGGGCGTCAGCCAGGGCCTTCCACTCCGCAGTCGCAGACCCGACCGCTTCGGGCAGGCTGGAGGCGGCCAGGGCGCAGTGGGCCTCGAGGCGAAACGCGGCATCTGCGTGGCTCAGTAGCTCACGAATGAAGGGCACCGCCCGGGCTCGAGCAAGATGCAATAGCCCGTCCAGACAGGCTCCAATCACCCTGGGCTCGGGATCTCCCAGCAATACCCGCAGCTTGAGCAGCGGTGCGCCGTAGGGGTAGCCCAGGTTCGCTACGGCTTGCGCGGCCCCGGCCCGCACATTCCAGGCCGGGTCGGCCAGCAGCCGCACCAGTTCGTCCATAGCCTGGTCGTTGGAAACGCTGGGGCAGTCCGCCAGCGCCAGTGCCGAGAGCGCCCGCAACGACGGGGCGCTATCCTCCTGGCCGCCCCAGACCGGCTCCATCTGCACACAGCGGCAGCCCAGCAGGTAGACCTCGGGGTGGGGCCAGCCCAGGGTTTGCAGGGCTTTGACCAGCGCCAGCTTGCCCCAGCACTGGGGGTCGGTATCGGCGCCGCCTTCCAGCAGCCGCTTAAACGCCCCTGCCAGTGCAGGTTGCTGGTCGAGCAATCCCCACTCTGCGACCAGGTCGGCTGCCCTGGCAACCACAACGCCCTGTTCTCTGCTCAGGATGGATTCCAGCGTCTGGAGGGTGGTACGGGTGGGCTGGCCTCTGCGCAGGTTGGCGATCTGGGTGAGTTTTTGCTCGAGCCGTTTCGCCACCTCAGCGCTCCCATCCAGCTAAGTCCAGGCCCCGTTGGTGGGCCACCTGCTTCGCCTCCTCGTAGCCCGCGTGAGCATGGCGCATCACCCCGGTGCCAGGGTCGTTGGTGAGAACCCGCTCGAGGCGGTAGGCCGCCTCCTCTGAGCCGTCGGCTACCGTGACCTGCCCGGCATGGAGGGAGTAGCCCATCCCCACCCCGCCGCCGTGGTGGAAGCTGACCCAGGCCGCCCCCGAGACCGCGTTCAGGGCAAAGTTCAGGAGGGGCCAGTCGGCCACCGCGTCGGAGCTGTCCCGCATGGACTCGGTCTCGCGGTAGGGCGAGGCCACACTTCCGGCGTCGAGGTGATCCCGCCCGATCACGATGGGGGCCTCCACCTCGCCCCGCTGCACCATCTCGTTGAAGATCAGCCCGGCCCGGTCACGCTCCTTATACCCCAGCCAGCAGATGCGGGCGGGCAGGCCCTGGAACTTGAACTTCTTCACCCCCTCGGCCAGCCAGCGGTGCAGGCCGGCGTCGTCGGGGAAGAGCTTGAGCATGGCCTGGTCGGTTTTGTAGATGTCTTCGGGCCTGCCCGAGAGTGCCACCCAGCGGAAGGGGCCGCGCCCTGTGCAAAACTGGTCGCGGATAAAGGCCGGTACAAATCCGGGGTAGCTGAAGGCATGGGCAAAGCCACCCTCTAATGCGAAAGCCCGCAGATTGTTGCCGTAGTCAAAAGCCACGGCCCCTTGCTGCTGCATCTCCACAATTGCGCGGCAGTGGGCAGCCATATCGTGCAGCACCCGCTTTCGGTACTCTTTGGGGTCGGTCTGGCGTAGCGCCTGGGGGTCTTCGTCGGCTTGCAGAATGGGGATGTAGCCATACAGGGGGTCGTGGGCGCTGGTCTGGTCGGTGACCAGCTCGGGAATGAACCCCCGCTGCACCATCTCCGGCAGCACTTCGGCGGTGTTGCCCAACAGGCCGATCGAGAGGGGTTGCCCTTTGCGCTTAGCCTCCTCTGCCAGCCTCAGGGCTTCGTCCAGGGTCTCGGCCCGCACGTCGAGGTAGGCGGTGTCCAGGCGTCTTTGAATCCGGTCGGAATTTACCTCTACGCAGACTGCCACACCACCACACAGGGTTACCGCCAGGGGCTGCGCCCCGCCCATGCCGCCCAGTCCGCCCGTGACGGTGATGGTGCCCTGAAGCGAGCCGCCGAAATGCTTGCGAGCGGCAGCCGCAAAGGTCTCGTAGGTGCCCTGCAAAATCCCCTGGGTGCCGATGTAAATCCAGCTTCCGGCGGTCATCTGGCCGTACATCATCAAGCCCAGCCGATCCAGCCGGTCGAACTCCTCCCAGGTGGCCCACTTTGGCACCAGGTTGGAGTTGGCCAGAATGACCCGTGGAGCCAGGGGCTGCGTGCGAAACACCCCCACCGCCCGGCCCGACTGCACCAGCAGGGTCTCGTCGTTCTCGAGGCGTTCCAACACCGCCAGGATGCGCTGCAAATCCTCAGGGCTACGGGCGGCCTTGCCGCGCCCACCATACACGATCAGTTCTTCGGGCTGCTCGGCCACCTCGGCGTCGAGGTTGTTGAGAAGCATCCGCCTGGCGGCTTCCTGAATCCAGCCTCTGGCGTTGCGATGGGGGCCTCGGGGGGCGCGGTAACTCATGGTAAACTCCTTTCATCGACCAGGCTGTTTTTGTAGTGCTGGGTTCACCAGGTTTGCCCAGCCTTAAGATGCGAGCAGACCGGCTGGTTCACCAGGTATCCTCGAGGCTGTGTATACAGCCTGTACAGGGCCCGGGTCAAGGGAGATTTTAGATATGGTCGAACTCGATAATGGTCTGAGTCTGGAAGTATTCAAACAGATAGTGCGCGAAGGCAGGCCGGTCAGGCTGGCTGGTACCGCCAGGGAGCGGATAGCAGACTGCCGCGCTTTTGTGGAAGAACTGGTTGAACGGGGTGAGCCAGTCTACGGACTCAACACCGGCTTTGGCAAACTGTCTAGCCTGCGGGTTGAGTCCAGAGATCTGAAGCTGCTCCAGCGCAATCTGCTGCTTTCTCATGCCATTGGGGTGGGGGAGCCATTTCCCGCCGAGGTGGTACGGGGCATGCTGTTGCTACGGGCCCAGAGCCTGGCCATGGGCTATTCGGGGGTTCGCGAGCTAGTGGTGGACTACCTGCTCGAGTTCCTCAACCAGGGCATTACCCCGGTGGTGCCCTCGCAGGGCTCGGTAGGGGCCTCGGGCGACCTGGCCCCCCTGGCACACATGTGTCTGCCGCTGCTGGGCGAGGGCGAAGTTGTGTACCAGGGACAGACTCGGCCTGCGGGGGAGGTACTGCGGGGGGTGGGCCTGGATCTCCTCGAGCTCGAGGCCAAAGAAGGGCTGGCCCTGATCAACGGCACCCAGGCCATGACGGCACTGCTGGCCTTGTTGTTGCTCGATAGCGATGTTCTGCTCAAGACTGCCGATATTGCAGTAGCGATGAGCGTGGAAGCCCTCAAGGGCAGCCACCGGCCCTTCGACCAGGCCGTAACCCATCTGCGGCCGCATCCCGGCATGGCGGCCACCAGCGCCAATGTGCGGCGGCTGCTGCAAGACTCCGAAATCATGCACTCGCATATAGACTGCGACAAGGTGCAGGATGCCTACTCGTTGCGGGCGGCCCCCCAGGTGCATGGGGCCAGCCGCGATGCCATCGCCCACGTGCGGGAGGTGGTGCTGCGGGAGATGCAGAGCGTGACCGATAACCCCTTGATTTTCCCTGATGAAAAACGCACCATCTCCGCCGGTAACTTTCACGGCCAGCCTCTGGCCCTGACCGCCGATTATGCGGGTATTGCTCTGGCAGAACTGGCCAGTATCTCCGAGCGGCGCATCGAGCAGATGCTTAACCCAGCGCTTTCGGGCCTGCCAGCCTTTTTGGCAGTAGGCAGCGGGCTAAACTCTGGCCTGATGATTAGCCAGTATACCGCTGCAGCCCTGGTCAGCGAGAACAAGGTGCTGTCCCATCCGGCCTCAGTGGACTCGATTCCCACCAGTGCCAACCAGGAAGACCACGTTTCGATGGGAACTATAGGCTGCCGCAAGGCCCGGTTCATCTTCGAGAACACCCTCTGGGTGCTGGCCATTGAACTGGCTTCGGCGGCCCAGGCCCTGGATTTTCACGCCCCGCTCCGACCGGGCAGGGGGGTCGAGGCAGTCTGGAGGCGGATCCGGCAGGAGGTGCCCCATCTGGATAGGGATCGCTACTTGAAGCCCGAACTCCAGCGTATCTGCGAGCTGATCCGTTCGGGTGAGCTGGTGACGGTGGCCGAACAAGCGGTGGGTGCCTTGCACTGACCGCACTTTTCCAGCGAGCTAACGCAAAACGCCCTGCAACACCTGGGCCACCGGACGATCCAGGATACCGGGAATACGGGCATTAAGCCCCAAATCCACACTCAGACCCCCCAGTCCCGGCAGTCCCGACAGGCCCAGGCGTTGTTCGCTGCGGCTACGCCCACCCGGAGGGAGCCCCAGATTAAAAACGCTCTCGGTCAGGCTGCGTCCGCCGACCAGAATGCGCAGGGGGCCCTCCAGGGTGAATCCGATGGGATTGGGGTTTTCCACTTCCAGAACCAGCCGGATGGCCAGCCCATCGAGGCGAATCTCTACAATGCGGATGGTCGGAAGTCGAAAGGCAAACTGGATGCGCACCTCGCGGTCTAACAGCACAACTGGCCCCATCGGAACCACGGCTGGGCCGAGTTGAACCCGCAACTCACCCAGCAACCGCAAGCGGGTACTGTGCCCACTTACCAGGCTGGCCAGGGCCCGGGTGCCTTCTACGATGGGAACCACCAGGCGGGTCTGGGTTTCGCGGCTGGCGCCTGAGGGAATTTCGAGGGCAGGCAGGGTCAGGCGAAACGGCGAACCGCCCAATTCCGCCGTCAGGGTAGTGTCCAGCAAGGGCAGGGTGAAGGAGTTGGTGTTGGTCAGGCGCAGGCGAACGTCAAATTCACCCCGCCCACTGAAAGGGTCTATGGAGACCAGGTTGAATTGTACTAGCTCCACCTGGGGGGCTTGCGGCCTAACGGCTTGTGGCACACAAGCACCCAGTATCAAGGCCAGTCCAAACAGCACCAACCGGGAGAATCGCTTCATGGTCTCCTCGAGGCCGAGCTTACCCGGTCTGCCTCCGCCAAACCCACCCATCTCCTTTAGAAGGTCTTAACCAACGGTCCAGCCCCGCGCCCTGAACTCTTCCAGGAGTGGTTTGAAGGCGGGCCAGACCGGGCTTTCGCTGGGATAAGGAGGACGGGGGTATCCCCCTGGGTGACCCAGATGGCGGAAAGCTTGCTTTAGCAGCACAAAGCCCCCCT
>NZ_CALMCQ010000173.1 GCF_937863175.1 uncultured Meiothermus sp.
GACAGGGGTAAGCTATCGAAGCAAGCCCTTTCCTGGGTGAAGAAAACCCGGCCAACACCTCTCGGGCTTTGCTGGAATTTCTCAGGGCTTAACCGGTTTTTTGCGCGACCGAAGGCGGCTGCGCCACTCCTCTACAAACGCCTGCTCCTGCAAAAAGTCTGGGCCTCCCACATCAAAGCCTGCCGAGAGCCTCAGGGCATTGGGCGGACAAACACACACGCAGGCCTGACACTGGATGCACTCCGTGGAAAGCACCCGCTGCCCTGCTTTAATATACTCTGGGATGCGAATATCCATCGGGCACATGGGAATACAGGCTTGCGATACACACTCCTGGCAAGCCTGGGCATCGCCTGCTACCTTGAGCAACGAGAAGCGCGCGGTCTGCTTGAAGATGGTGGGGTTGGGGCAAACATACTTGCAAAAAGCCCGGTTGTCTTTTAGCAAAACGGCCAGTGCGACGCCTACCGACCAGTAGAGCAAATTGCTGAGCACAAACCAATAGACGGCATCGTGGCCCAGGACACCTGCCCGATACCCCAGACCAAACCACAATCCCAGCACCAGCAGCAGGCTTACCCCAAATACCACGTAGCGACCATTACCCCATCTCGGGCCCAGATGGTTGGGGCTCTGGCGGTAGGGCAACTGGTCGAGAATTGCTGCCGTCCAGCAGGCCCAGCCGCACCAGACCCGCCCAAAGCCCAGCGGAATGAGTACTTTGCCCAGCAAATAGTGCATCACCGGGCCAATCAAAACCCCGCCCAGCAAGGCAAACCAAAGCCCTTCCAGCATGGAATTGCGTGCCAGCAGCAATGAAACATCAAACAATCCCAGGCCCACCACCAGCAAGGTGGGTCGCCGTATTTTGAGCAGGATTCTTTTTAAATTTTCGGTTTGCTCGTGGGTCATGGGCTATACCCTGAGTGTTTCCAGAATAGGTGTGTCACTGGGTCCAGCTCAGTCTTCGGTTGGGTACTGCCTGTGACCATACCGATTGACAAACGGCCTTACGGTTTTGAAAACCTTAAGGTGACGCAGTCCAAGCCTTCCGGGTAAAGCTTACGGACCCTCAATTACCAAACCATTACCTTGGATCGTGACGACACCGGCGAATTTTCTATCTGCCATTCCGCCAGGGTGTGAGGGTCAGTTCCAATCGCCCTAGCGTCCAGTCCAGCAACAAAGCCAGCAAGGCCACCCCAAACGCCCCTTGCACCACAAAGGCCAGGTTGCTTACGGCCAGCCCCGCAATGATCGGCACCCCCAGCCCGCCGCCGCCCACCAAAGGGGCCACGGTTGCGGTAGCCAGAATTAGCACCAGGCTGGTACGAATGCCCGCCAGAATCACCGGCAGCGCAAGCGGCAACTCTACCCGCCATAACAATTGAGGGCGGGAATAGCCCATACCCCTGGCAGCATCCAGCACATCGCTGGGCAGCGAGGCGAAAGCTTCCAGGCTGTTGCGTACCACCGGCAACAAGCCGTACAAGAACAAGGCCATCACCGCGCCGGCAGAGCCAAATCCGAAAAACGGCAGGGCCAGCACCAGTACAGCCACCGGCGGAAAGGTCTGCCCCACTGCCACAATATTCTCGGCCAGGGGTCGGAAGGCCGCCCCAGCGGGTCGGGTGACGAAGATCGCCAGTGGCAGTCCCACCAGGATGACCAGCGCACCCGCGCCTGCCGTGATGGCCAGGTGCTGCAGGGCGAGGTTCAGGAGGGTTTCACGCTCGAAGATGGGGCTGCGGGCACTGGGGAATAGGGTTGACAGCAGCCCTTGCCAGAAAGATTGCTGGGCAAACAAAACCAGCACCAAGCCCCAACCTACCAGCGGCACCAGGAGCGGGTGAGGCGATTTTTCCCGCCACGACACACGTGCTATGGTTCCTCCTCCGAGGCGGCGGCCAGCAGGGTTTCCAGCCGCACCACTCCGATCAACAGACCGACATCATCGGTCACACCCAGGCTGCGGAGGCCGTTGGCCAGAAGGGAGGAAAAAGCCTCGCGGGCCGAGACCGAGTGCTGGATGGTCGCCGAAGGGTGATGCCCGTCAGGCGGTTCCAACAGCCGACTCAGGGGGATTCGTGAAAGGCGCAGCAGGGTGCGTGAAGGCCCTAGAAAACCTTGAACAAAAGAGGTTCTGGGGCTCCGCAACAGCGCTTCTGGAGTGTCGTATTGTTCAACCTGACCAAGACTCATCAAGCAGATGCGATCTGAGATTTTGACCGCCTCATCCAGGTCGTGGGTGACAAATAGCACGGTCTTACGAAGCTCGCTTTGCAGCTTTTGAAATTCATCCTGCAAACGTTCGCGGGTAGGGGGGTCTACGGCACCAAAAGGCTCGTCCATCAGTAGCACCGGCGGGTCGGCGGCCAGTGCCCGGGCCAGACCCACCCGCTGGGCTTGCCCCCCCGAAAGCTCCCGTGGATAGCGGCCTGCAAACGTAGGGGGTTCCAGACCCACCAGCGCCAGCATTTCTCTGGCTCTGGTTTCGCGTTTTTCTTTTTTCCAACCCAGCAGGCGGGGAACTACCACAACATTCTCGAGCACACTCATATGCGGAAACAGTCCGATACTCTGGATCACGTAACCGATGCCCCGGCGCAGTTCAACTTCGTCCAGCCCTCGCACATCCCGATCGCCGATAAACACCGTGCCCTCGGTAGGTTCAATCAGCCGATTGACCGTGCGAAGCAGGGTGGTCTTACCGCATCCAGACGGCCCCAATAAAGTCACGAGCTGGCCTTCGGGAACCTCGAGGCTCACCCCCTTAAGCGCCTCGAAACCACCGTAGCGCATAACGATACTCTTGAACCGAATCAAGTCCCCACCCTCCGCCGCAGCAATCCGCCCGCAAAGCGCAGGGCCAGATCCACCAGCAAGGCCAGCGCAATAATCGGGACAGCGCCCAGCAAAACCATGTCCGGTGCACCTCCTTCCGCCCCGCGCAGAACGAAATAACCCAGCCCTCCCGCGCCAATCAGGGCCGCAACCGTGGTGATGCCGATGGTGAGCAAAGCCGCACCGCGAATACCTTCGAGCATCAGGGGCAGGGCCAACGGCAACTCGACCCGCCAGAATAGTTGTGCCGGGCTCATGCCCATGCCGCGCCCGGCGTCTTTTACTGCTTCGGGCACACTACGCAAGCCAGTATAGACATTGAGCACCACCGGCAGGAGCGCATAGAGGGTCAGGGCCAGCACGGCGGGGGCCGCCCCAATGCCGCGAATACCCGATTCTTGCAGGGGGGCCAGGAGCGCAATCCGCAACGGGTCTGGCCCCAGGAGATTGTTAAGCCAGACCCCGGCAATCGCCAGCGCCAGCAGGCCCAGCGGCAACACCAGCAGGACAGCCAACCCCCCGGAGAGCGCCCACAGCCAGCGAAAAGCGAACACCCCCACCCCCAGTAGAGCCAGCGCGACCTCGAGGTGCATGGCCTGCGAAACCCCGGCCAGCAGCGGCAACAAAAGGCCAAAAAGCGCCAGCGAAGGAATGGTCTGCAAAAATCCCATCGCCCCCAGTACCCAGCCATAGCGTGTACTGCTGGCTGCAAACACCCCCAGGGGCACCCCCACCGCAATGGCCAGGATCACCGCGCTACTGGAGAGCGAAAGGTGGCGCCAGAGCTCAGTGGCAAATTGGTTCCGCCAGGACTGGAACTCCAGGACTGGGCCGAGGAGGTTGAAAACCCCCAGCAGCAGCAAAACCGTCAACGCCAGCGGCGCAGAAAGCACCGCCCACCCCCGGCTTTCGCAGTACGCCGCGAAGTAGCCCACGTATAAGGCCAGCAGCGAGAGCCAGAAGCCGGCGGTGGCAGAGACTCGAGCACTCTCGGGCTGGTTGCTCAGCAAAGCGGCAGCTCCCTGCCCAACCAGCAACCCCCAGACCAGCAGGGTCATTCCCAGCAGCAATCCCCGCCAGTGCCCCCGAACCAATGCAATCCCAAACCAGAGGGTGAGTAGTACCCAGGGCCAGACACTCGGCCAGCCCCACACCCCGAAGGATTCACCGACTGCAATACGGCTGGGTTTGAGCTCGAGCCAGGGCAAGAGCAGTGCTAAAAACCCCAACCCAGCAGCCAGTAAGGCCACCGGGCTGGGGTTCAGGGATGCGCTTCGGGTCTTACCCTGAGCCCTGGGCTCTGGGCTCGACCCCCTCACCGGATGAAGTTTTTGGAACGCAAATAGGCCCGCGCCACTTCGGTGGGATTTTTACCACTAACCGCAACTTCGGCGTTGAGCTGGGAAAGGGCGGCCTCGTTGAGGGTGGCGAAGACCGGATTAATCAGGGTAGCGAGTTCAGGGAAGCGGTCAAAAACGGCCTTGCGCACCGTAATGGCCGGTTGATACACCGCCACCGCTCCTTGTGGGTCGGTCAGGGCCACCAGACCCAGCGCAGCAATCCCGCCATCGGTTCCATAGGCCATGGCCGCATTCACGCCGTTGGTGCGGCGGGCAGCGGCCTGTTGGGTCTGGGTGGTGTTGCCCCCGGGCAAAATCACCAGTTGCTCGGGCTTCATCTTGAAGCCGTAGACTCTCTCGAAGGCTTTGAGGGCATCGTCACGGTCTACAAATTCCTGACTGGCAGCCAGCCGCACCTGCGCACCGCTATTCACCCAGCGAGCAAAATCGGCCATGGTGCGGAGGTTATTTTGTTGGGCCAGGGCACGCGGAACCGCAATAGCCCAGGTGTTGTTGGCCGGGGCCGCATTAAGCCAGACGATGTTGTTTCTGGCATCGAGTTCTTTGGCCTTGGCAAAGCCCCTGGCTGCGTCGCGAGTCACCGCAGCAGCATCCTTGTTATCCTTGAAAAACACCCCCAGCGCCGTGCCGGTGTACTCGGGGTAGAGGTCAATCTCCCCCGAGGTGAGGGCTTTTCGCACCACATCGGTGGTGCCGGTGCTGCATTTGTCATTGACCCGAAAGCCGTTGGCCTCGAGGAGAATCTTGACCATCTGGCACAACACCGCACCTTCGGTATCAATCTTGGAGCCAACCGTGATGGGGCCTTTCTGGGCCAGGGCCATACCCAAACCCAGCGCGATCAGGAAAGCAAATACGCTCTTCATGCCTCTCTCCTTCCCACTCCCTGATGCCCTGCCTGGAGTGTCTTACGTTGCTACCATAACACGGGAAGCCAAGCAGTTTGTTGGCGAGATTACCTAAGACCCAACACGGCCAGGAAACGAAGCCTTAAGAACGTTTCGCCCAGGAATCAGCAACCAGATCACCCCTCCTGCCAGCTCCGTTCCTGCACCACGAGCCCAGCCTTCTCAGGGGGCTCCAGCCCCATCGGAATTTTAGAGCTTGTCCGTCACCAGTATCGTCCCGGTACCCGATAGCACCACCTCGCCTGCCGGACTGATGACGGTTCCCGCAAGGGAGACAAGTTCTCCCCGCAACTTCTCCTTGAACTCAACCCCCTGCACCACCCACTCCATCCGGTAGGGCTCATCGGCAAATACGGGTTTTTGAAACTTGAGGTTGAACTCTAACCCCAGCATGGCGGTGGTTCTGGAGAAATACGTTGCGGTGAGGGCCATAAAAATTGAAGCGGGCTGTGGCCCGCTGGCAATAATCCGTCCAAAGCGGGTCTTCCGGGCAGCTTCGGCATCATGATGGACGGGATTAAGGTCGCCTACTGCTCGAGCGAACTCGAGGATTTCCTGCTGGCTCAGGCAAAATTCCCCGCCAAAACGCTCCCCCACCCGAACCAGGTTCATGGTCTGCGTGCTACGGTCTTTTGGGGAACAGTTCCTCAGCCAACCGCGACAACTCCTCGATCTCGCGGGCCGTCCGCACGCCGGAATCGGAGCCCTCAAGCTGTACTCCTGCCCTGGCCTGGAGCGCCGCCCTCAGGCTCTGACCCCTGGTTACAGCCTCCACTGCACGTTCAGCAGCCTCTGCCGCTTTCTGCTCGGCCTGGCCGGCCCGCGACTCCGCGTTCTCCGCCCGCTGGCGGTTCACCTCACGCCCAAAGAAATAGCCCGCAGCCGCAAAGGCAATGGCCTCGACTCCGGCGAAGAGGTAGAGGGCCCGGCTCCAGGTGGCTTCGCTCGAGGTCAGCAGACTGAACATATAGATCACCAGTACTGCAAACCCCATCAGTGCAGCCACGCCGATCCAGATGGCCGCGCGATCCCTGCCGCTGGGTGAACTTTCCATAGGTTCTCCTTTCCCGGGGCTAAACATTAAAGAAGAAGGGGTCTTCGGCGATGGGCCGCAACCGCTGCGCTGGACTGTGGTCGTCGCCGTGCGGACGTTCCCACCGCTTGTGGGTGTGGTGGGCAGTTTTATTCATGGTTTGAACACCACTTTGATGCCCCGCCGGGTGACGGAGGTTCTGATGGCCTCGGGCCAGGCTTCCAGGCTGAATTTGTGGGTAACCATGGTCTCCACATCCGCCATCTCGGGCAGTAGTTTGACCGTCTGGGCAAAATCGTCCCAGCTATAAGCATAGCTTCCAGTCAGCCCAATCTCGCGGAACCAGTAGGGCGAAAAATCGTGGAAGGCCGTAG
>NZ_CALMCQ010000174.1 GCF_937863175.1 uncultured Meiothermus sp.
CTCGCGCAGGGGCTGTAGATCACCCCCCTCGAGGGTCTTGCTCAACTGCGCCATGTAGCTCGAGACCTGAGCGCCGAGAACATCGGTCGGATTTTCGCCGTCGGGTTTTTGTGCTTCCGCTGCCATCTTCCCCACCTCCTTGACAGAAGGGGTTAGCGGAGGCGGTTCTCGGAGGTCAAAGGTCTACCTACTGGATCGGCTGTGGCGCGGTTCCACGGCCGCCTTTGACCGCAGGGGTTCCCGCAGCTATTCTGGCAAGCCAGAGGTGGGGAAGTGATTTTCGTATCCCCGTTGGGCTTGCGGATACCCGGATTAACCCAGCCTATTTTGCTCCACAGTAGTGGTTGAAAATTGTGTAGACCGATAGTCCGTGCCTCTCAAGCAGCGGCTATCTCACCAAGGTCGAGACGTACGTCTCGAGAAGCGGGCCAACTCTGGTTCAGTTCAGCCTTACCCGCCGCATCCGCTGGCGTAGCTCCGCGACGGCGGGCGGCACCTCCCCGAGGTCGGCCTCGAGCTGCCGGGCCAGCTCGTCCACCACGCGCCTCCCGGCGGCGTGGTCGCGGATGTGGTGGCCCGCCCGCTCGAGGTAGGCCATGAGCACGTCGTCCCCCGGCTCGATCTCCATCAGGAACGCGGCGAGGCGCAGGCACTTGTCGTACTCGCCCTCCTGGAACCAGCTCTCGATGGTTTCCACCCCGACCCTGATCATCCGGCGGTTCAATCGGCTTCGCTCCCCTTCCACCCACTCCCCGTCGAAGCCGGGGAGGAGCTGGCCCTTGTACAGCTCGCGGGCCTGGGCCATGCGCTCCGGCCCGCCCGACTCCAGGGACTCCATCAGCTCGTGCGCGTCGCACCACAGCCGGAACCCCTCGGCCCGGAGGCGGTACGACCGCCGCATTCTATCGAAGGGGATGTCAAGGCCGGGTATGGCCGAGCTGAGTGCGTAGCGCACCTGGTGGAAGTAGCTCCGCGCCTTCTGGTCGTGCTCGTCGGGGAAGAGATCGAGCAGAAGCTGATCCTTTAGGGTTTCTTCATTTCGCAGCAGGTAGAAGAGCAGCAGCGGGGCTTTTCTTAGCTGGAGGGCCACGGGTTTGCCGTTCAGCTTGAGCGAGACACCGCCCAGAACTTCCAACTCCACCAGCGTCGCGTCGGCAGTGGTAGTAGTTGACAGAACAGCCATTAGCTCGCGGAACGCACTCCCGCCGGGTTGCCGGTCTAGGTGGGCGCGGACGAGCCGCAGGTGGCGCAGCTCGGCTCGCAGGCCCTCGAGACCCTCCAGCCGCCGCGCCGTCAAAAGTGCCTCGGTCAGGGCGGCCTTGGCCGCCTTTGCGTCCCCCAGGCGAAGGGCAGCCTCCGCCATGTGGAGCGAGCTGGCGGCAGCCTCTCGCCAAAGCTCGAGTTTCTCTAACTGCTCCCTTGCGCCGCGAAGCTGCTCGGTGGCTGCCGCCGGACGTGTCAAGCAGGCTACGGCTCCCTCGCGCAGAGCAAGGTAGGCGCGGGCCTTCGGGTTGTCAGTGAGCTGCCGCGCACGCAGCAGGTGTTCGGTGGCCCGCTCGCCTCGGCCAAGAGCGGTTGACACGGCGGCGAGGACGAGTCGGGCGTAGCACTCAGTCTCCGGCTCGTCCGCAGCTCGGGACAGCTCGACGCAGGCATCCAGGGCCAAGACAGCCTCTCGGAGCCTCCCCCGCTCCCACTCGAGCACGCCCTGGCAGTAGGCCAGAAACGGCTTAACTGCTGGAACATTGCCCGTGGCAGCCACGGCCTCCCGAAGGGCGGCTTCAGCCTCGTCGAACCGACCGAGCTTCGCCCAGCTCAGAACCTGATTGAGCCGGATGTAGAGCCGCTTGGCGGGGTTCGCCCCGTCCAGTGCCATGCCCAGGTAGTCGCCCGCCTTGCGATCCATGCCCAGGTCGCCGTAGGCGAACCCGAGCGACTGGCCGATGAAGGGTCGCAGGTGCGCCCCGAGCGGGGTCTGGTAGCTTACCGCCCACGCCTCCTCCAAGGCTCCCACGGCCTGACGCAACTGGCCCACCGTGAACCGAAAGGCCCCGAGCTCGCGGAGGGCCAGGCACCGGTCAAAGGGGGTCGTGGATTCCAGGTCGAGCGCGGCCAGGGTCGCCTCGGCCAGGCCGGGCTGGTTGAGGTGGCGGTAGGTGGTGGACAGTTCGATGGCGGCCTCGCCCAGCCCCATGCCATGGGCCTCGAGCAGCAGGTTCTTGGCCTGCTGAAAGCGCTGGAGGTTGAAGGCGCAGACCCCCGCCCAGCGCAAGTCCTCGGCGGCGGGGGCCTCGAGGCGAGAAAAATGCTCCCAGCCCTCCGCGTACTCCCCCCGGAATATGCACTCGAGTATCGGGTTCAATGTGTGCTCCTTTCCCCGATTCTATCGGCATCCAACACGTTTTTTGGGTCAGACCAGCACGAGGCCAGCACGGCACTTTATTACGCTCTCAGCAGACCGATTAGCGCTAGTCGGCTCCTTCCAAAACAGGAGGAACCGACCGATGAAAAGAGTGTTCTCAGTACGTGCGTTGGTGTACCTGGTCGCCCTGGCCATAAGCGTGGTTCTTGCCAACCCCGGCACCGGCAACGGGGGCATGTGAGCAGGCAGAACCCCACAGCCTGAAGGCACGGACGTGAGGTGTTGTTGATGTCAAAGTTCGAGATTTACAAAGACACGAGCGGGCAGTACCGCTGGCGATTCACCGCCAGCAACGGCAAGATCATCGCCATGTCGAGCGAGAGCTACGTGAACAAGTCCGACTGCCAAGCGGCTATCGCGCTCGTGAAGCGCGACGCTCCAGCCGCCCCGGTCTACGACCTGACGTAAGTTGTAGCCCTTACCACCGCAGAGCCTGCTCGGCAGCAACTTTGCTGAGCAGGCCAAGCCGCTGGAGACAACACAGATGACACCATACAAAAACTTAGGTGGGGACTCCAATGTCATGGCCTACGAGACCGGGGTGGACTTCATTCGGGTACAGTTCTCTCGAGGCGAAGTCTATCTGTACACTTTCGGTAGCGCTGGCGCGGCCAACATCGAGCACATGAAGCGGCTCGCCCAGGCCGGTCATGGACTCAATTCCTTTATCAACACCACCGTGCGCAAGGGCTATGCCCGTCGGGAGCGCTAGCGTTCGGGTTCATACACATGCCGCTCCTTTACTACGAACTGATACATTCGAGTTTGAAACACTGAATAGAATCCGAGTCATAGCGCGAAAAGCTGAGGTACAAAATGCCAGTATATGTCATGCTCACCGTGGATCTTAACCGCAATGTCAGTGAGGAGGCACGGGCAAAATTCAACGAATACTTGAAAAAAGAGCAATAGAAAAAACTCAAGCTGACCACCATCTGGTACGCAAGGTTTACGGAGGGGATAACAAGCGATCAAGCAATCGGCGTGACAAAAGCTGATGTAAAGAAAGCCGCCGCTAATGCAGGTGTTACCTACTTTGAAGCTGCGGCCGAAGTCGGCGAACGTGCACCAAGTATTTGGAATCAGTCAGGATAGAGCGTGCCCTTTTTTGTTTGGCGGGATAATCTTCTGAGGACATGAGATGTACAGCCCGATTGTTCAATCACAACTCATGGCGTTTCACAACCTTATCCGACTGGATGAGGAGAATCAGATTCTTCGAGAAAAGCGGGATCAGCTTTTAGAACGACTGCAAAGAGGTCTAAGACGGGACTTCATGGCGAAGGGTAAGGTGCCGCCGAGCTTCTCCACGCTCAACCAAGGCAGCTACGCCATGAACACAGGGATCACACCTGCGGACGGGGAGTTTGATATTGACGTAGGGGTGGTGTTCGAGATCAGCCGCCGAGATTTCCCCGACCCAGTGGTGGTAAAGGCTTGGGTGCGCGATGCGCTGGCGGGGCCGAACACCAAGATCACGATTCGCAATTCGTGTGTGACTGTCTCCTACGTAAAGAACGGGAATCCCTACTACCACGTGGACATAGCTGTGTTCTGTCCCAGCAGCAACGGCGAGCAGATGTACATCGGTAAAGGAAGGGAAAACTCCCTCGAGAAAAGCCGGAACTGGGAGCCGGCCGATCCGAAGGGACTGATCAAGCTCATCAACGGTCACCGAAAGGGCGACGAGGCCGCGCAGTTCAGGCGGGTGATTCGGTACTTAAAAAGCTGGCGGGACGAGACTTTCAAGAAAACCGGTAACGCAGCCCCAGTGGGTATCGGTCTGACCGTGGCCGCCTACCACTGGTTCCAGCCACAAACACGGACGGTCGAGAAGACCCAGCAGTTCGACGACCTCGCCACGCTCAGGGCCTTGGTGAAGCAAATGCTGGATCGCTTTAGCGATGGTTTTCTGGGCCTCTGGGAGTATCGTCTGAGGGTAGCCCTGCCTGTCGCGCCTAAGACGGATGTGTTCGCCCGAATGAGCTTGAAGCAAATGAAAGACCTCGAGACAGAGCTTAAGACCTTGCTCGCTAGCCTCTCTCGAGCCGGAGCTGAGGTAGACCCGGTGGCGGCATGTGAGATCTTGAGGACAGTCTTCGGACAACGCTTTCCAATCCCCAAGCCATCAACAACGGGCAAGAGGCTCGCCGCCCCTTCCGTGATGCCGACCAGCTATAGCTAGTGCGGGGGACACAAATGATTTTTCGGCAATCAAACGGGGGTAGGGTCAAGCTCGCCACTCCGGCTCTCGAACGCATCCAAGGCTACCGCCAGACTGACGAGAAAAAGCTCGCGGCGGGGGGGCTGCTCCTGGGTCGGCACGTCAAAGGCACAGACGACTACGTGGTGGATTGGGCCACCGTCCCGATGATGCGAGACACAAGGCAGAGAAGGGCATTCGCGCTGGATGCCTTCCTGCACCAGCGCGAGGCCGAAAAGCTCTGGCGATCCAGCGGCGGAACCTGCGGCCTTCTGGGCGATTGGCACACCCACCGCGAGGCCGACCCGAGCCCCTCCCGGAGTGATCTCCAAACCTGGCGGAGCAAGCTGAAGGGCGAGCCAGTGACGAGCCCGTTCTTGTTTTTCGTCATAGTGGGGAGTGAAAGGCTCGGTCTCTGGCAGGCCTTTGCGAATAATCGGGTGGAGAGATTGGCCCTCGTTAATTGATACGTTACAAGCGAAAATAGGCTTGGCGGTTTATTAGATTTCCAAGTAAGCTATGAGAATCTTAGCGTAGCCAACTCAACTTGATTAACTCATATCTTGCCAGACTACCTAAGCGAAACGAATCCTTACAGGAGGGCAAATGGCGAAGGTTCAAAAACAGTTCAAGCAATTCGAGGAGAACATTCGGCTCGGAACCTACGACGAACTCCAGACCTTGCGCGACAAGCGCGACATCATCGTGGACAAGCTGCGCTCGGGGCTGAAGAAGAACTTCGAGGTCAAGGGCGAGAAGCCTCCCAAATTCGAGTCCTTCAACCAGGGCAGCTACGCTATGAACACCGGCATCAAGCCGGTCGAGGGCGACTACGACATTGACGTGGGCATTCGGTTTTTCGTCTCCAAGGACAAGCACAAACCCCTGGAGGTGAAGCAGTGGGTCTACGACGCCCTCGAGGATCACACCAGCCGGGTGGAAATCCGGCGCAGTTGCGTCACCGTCTACTACATGAAGGACGGCGAGGTGGACTACCACGTTGACCTCGCGGTGTACGCGGCGGGAGAGGATGGCACGGAACCACTGCACCTCGCCAAGGGCAAAGTGAACTCGAGCGAGGAACTCAAGTTCTGGGAGGAGTCCGAGCCCCAAGGCTTGATCAAAGAAGTCAATGGGGTACATGCGGACGAAGATGCCCAGCAGTACCGCCGCAGCATCCGTGCCCTCAAGCGCTGGAAGCAGGAGCAGTTCAACACTGGAGGGAACGGTGCTCCGGTGGGGATCGGCCTGACCCTCGCGGCTTACTACTGGTTCCAGGTCAGCAAGGCCACCAACTGGCAGAACACCGTTGAGTACGATGACCGTGCTGCTCTGCAAAATCTCGTGGAGAGTATGTTGAGCAAATTTACTCTGGTCGTCCATGACGGCGAGTTTGCAAGACGGCTGGTGTTGAAGGTGCCCGTAAAGCCCGGCACCGATGTCTTCGTGAAGATGACCAACGCCCAGATGAAGACCTTCGAGGCCAACCTCGAGGCGCTCAAGCAGGCACTCAAGGATGCTGGCGACGAGCCGGATACCCGTGCGGCCTGCCTGATTCTCCAAAAGCAATTCGGGGAGGATTTCCCGGTGCCCCCTGAGGAAGAGACCGCCAAACAGCAGTCGCGCTCGGTCGTGGGGAGCAGCTCGAGCGCGTGAGTGCCGAGTTGCAGGCCGCCCTGTGTCGAGTGGCCGAAACAACCTTAGCGGCGGTCTCCTCGCTCGACACTGCCCGCCTACCCGAGGGTTTTTGCGCCGGGCTGACGGGCACCATGACCGTCGACGGTCATGGGCTCGAGGTTGCTGTCCGCATACCAGATGCCTTCCCCCGCAGCCTGCCCGCCGTATTCGTGGTCGGCGGCCTGCCCTTCCCCATACCCCATATCGAGAAAAGCGGCAGAGTCTGCTCCGCCGTCGAGCAGGGGCTGGTGATTGACCGGCGGAATCCTGCCGGGGTCATCGCCTGGGCGCTCGAGGCCGCGCGCAGGACGATCTCGGACGGGCTTAACCGCCGCAACAGCCAGGACTTCATCGAGGAGTTCGGAAGTTACTGGCTCAGGAGCGACGAGCGTCACTGGGCCTACAGCGCCGTAAATCCGAACGACCGGCAAAGGCAAGTCATGGTGCTGGAGCGGGGGAATGCCCAGACCGGCGGCCTGATGCCGGTGGCTTTCTTCGACGACCGGGCGGGCCGTCAGGTGATCGAGGCCAGGCTCAAGGCGAAAGACTTGGCTCCTCGATTCGGCGTGTACATCCCCCTCACCCCCAGGGGCTCCTTCATCCCGCCTCAGGGCGGCCAAACGTGGACTTTCGGCGAGTGGCGAGAGCTGATCAAGGCGAGCCTGTTGCGGGCCGACCGCCGAAACCTAAAGCGCCTGCTCAAGAAGTCAGGCGCGGATGCCCCCGTGGTTGTTGGCCTCGCAAAACACGGGGGCGGCAGAACCCTTGTGGCCTTCAAGCCGAGGGCGCATGATAAAACGCACCCGCTGGCTGACCAGAGCGAGCAGACTCCCGTCCCGATCCAGCTCGAGCGCTGGGACAAGGAGTACCTGCTGCCCAGGGGCGGGGCGAGCAATGCCTTGCTCGGGAAGAAGGTCGCCATCGTCGGGTGCGGCGCTGTAGGGGGGCACATCGCCGAGATGCTGGCCGCCAGCGGGGTGGGTCACCTCACCCTGGTGGATCCCGACACGATGAGCAACGACAACACCTTCAGGCACTTCTTGGGGAAAACCTTAGTGGGGGAGCGAAAGGCAAGTGCCCTTGAAATCGATATCCGCTGGAGGTTTCCGTACATTGATATGCAGTCGTTCAACGACGACATAATGGCGCTAATCCAGGCCAACACCCTGTCATTTGCGGCGTTTGACTTGATCATCCTGGCGACTGGCGAACCCACCCTCGAGCTCGAACTCAACGAACGTCTCCGGCGATTGCCCAAGGCACCCCCGGCCATCCACACCTGGGTTGAACCCCTCGGGATCGGCGGTCACGCGGTGCTGACCGTCCGGGCGAAGCAGGGTTGCCTCGAGTGCCTCTTCACCTCGCCCGACGACGAGGATGCCCCCATGTACAACCAGGCATCCTTCGCTGGCCCGAATCAGGAATTCACACGCGACCTGGCAGGTTGTGGCGGGGCCTTCACCCCCTTCTCGTATTTGGACGGGCTGCGGACTGCCGAGACGGCGGCCCGTCTGGCGATAGGAAGCCTCCGTGGCGCTATCCAGGAGAGCCGACTGACCTCCTGGCGAGGCGAAAGTGCAGAGTTCTTGCGGGCTGGCTTTCAGCTCTCCCCCCGCTGGTCGGTGACCGATGACAAGCTAACCGTCACAGGTGAGGTGTTTCGACAGTCAGACTGTCCTGTTTGTGCTGCGAGGCTGGATTGAGCAGAATCCTCACCCTAAGTAGTGGCGGACGGCTGAAGATCACCGACACCGCCTGGGTGAAGATGGTCTCTCTTCGCCAGGACACCCTGAGAAAAAAAGAGGCTGGCGGCCTCCTGCTAGGGAGACAGATACTTGAATCTGACGACCTAGTGATAGATGACGTTTCCACCCCGGTACGGGGCGACACCCGAGCGCGGATGCGATTCGTCCGCTCTAAGCGCCACCAGCGGTTTGTGGATGAAGCCTGGGCAAAGAGCAACGGTACTCGTGTCTATCTGGGTGAGTGGCACACCCACCCTGAAGGGGTTCCAAGCCCCTCTTCTGAAGATCTCAGGTCTTGGCGGAAACACTTAAGCGACAAACAGATTCATGGCGAGGCACTGTTTTTCGTTATCGTCGGTGTTGATGCCGTGCGGGTTTGGGAGGGCTTTCGCTTCCAGCGCAGTGTGAACTTGATCGGGGAGGTTTGCCTACATGGCCAAGAGTCGGACTAATGGCAAGAGGGTGGGGGCGAAATCGCCACCAAAGAAAGATGCTAAAGAGGCCAAGAAGAAAGCCTCGAGGCCGAAAATTCCCGCTGACGTAATCTTGCAGCTCTGGGCCAGGGCAGCAGGGCAATGCGAGTTTGAAGGGTGCGGCGAAAAGCTATGGCGGCACGGACTGACCCTCGAGAACATCAACCGCAGCAACATTGCCCACATCGTCTCGTTCTCCAAGGACGGGCCACGCGGGGACGAGGTTCGCTCACCACTGCTAGCCACAGACATCGGCAACTTGATGCTGCTCTGTCGAGACTGCCACGACCTCGTGGACAAGAAAAAATACGTCGCCAAGTACCCCGAAGAACTTTTGGTGGAGATGAAAAAGGTTCACGAAGATCGGATTGATAAGGCAATCTCGATGATCCCGAGCAAGAAATCCCATGCCCTCGTGTTCCGCAGCCACATGGTGAATGGGGCCGTGCCAAACCCTCCAACACCGACCCAGGTTCAGGAGGCTATGTGGCTTAACCGCTTCCCGGCCACTGATCAGCCGCTTGAAGTCAATCTGACTGCTATGACTTTACATCCGCGTGATCCGGAGTACATAGAGCACGCCGTCAAAGAGCTTGGTAGGCGTGTTAATCAGCTCCGCGAAACATACGATCCACAGCACCTCTCGGTCTTTGCCCTGGCCCGGATACCCTTGTTGATTGCACTGGGCCGCAAGCTCGGCGATAAAGTCGGGCTAGATCTGTATCAACTCAGCAACGACAAACGTCATTGGAGGTGGGAGGATGGTGATCGGAATCCAGAGCCGATTCTCCTCAAGGAGCCTGAGCATGACGACGCTGATGCTGAGACAGATGTAGTCTTGAAAATCGAAGTCTCAGGCCCTATTTCGGCCAGGTCTATCCGCAAGGCTATCGCTGAGCCTTTACCCACGTACACCGTAAAAGTCGGCAGACCGGGAATCGGAGTAATTTCTTCGACGGATCAGGTTGCTCAATTCAGTTCCATCATCCTAAACCTCCTCAACCGAATCCCCCAGCTCCACGGTGAAAATGCTCGAGTCCACGTCTTCCCGGCGGTTCCGCCGCCCATTGCCATCGAGCTTGGTCGCTACCACCGCACCCACTTTCCGAGCCTGCTAGTCTACGAGTGGTTGCCCAGCGAGATGTGGAGTTTGGCTTGCGAGGTTTAGCAATGAAGGAACCACAGAGTCCAAAGGTTTTCACCCTGATCCGAAACAAAGATGCGACGGGTATTAGCGGGACGGGGAAGGTTCTTGACGGGGTAGTTTTCCACACCGGTCAGGTCGTTGTATGCTGGCGCACTGACACGAATCAGGAAACTGGGTTTAGCAGTATTGCGATTTACCCGTCCTGGGAAGCGTTCAAGCACATTCACATTGACTCACATCCTGAGAACGAGTCCGAGGTAGTCTGGAACACCTCTGCCTAGTAACCTCGATGGCTCGGTGATTTTCGCACACCTTCAGCGTAATCACGCAGGCGAGGCGGCCAGTTTACCCGCGACCTCTTAACCGCTTTGGCGATGCACCCCTCGCAGTGCAGCAGAGCGTGCGCCAGCTTCGCGGAAAAGCGCTGGTAGCCTCCGCTCGAGGCCCAAACAGGGGTGCAGAAAGATGCCCCAGCCTGTCTACCAGCGACTACGGCCAGCAGGAGGTCAAAACTGAGAGCCACCTCCTGAACGTCTACAGCTCCGAGAAGACCCTGGCCGACCTGCTCCGCTTCGGTACTCGCTACGGCGAAGGCCTCTTCCTCAAGGGCCTCAAGCCCACCACAAACCTCGCCCAGTAGCCCCGTAGGGGTTGATCAGACCTTCTAGCGCATCTCCGCTCGAGTGAGATCGATGCAGCCGGACATCATACCTAAAAACTGACTGCAACACGGTTCTCGACCAATGGCACCTGAACGTCAGCTCTCGACAGCTCACTGTTTTGATCCTCGGATGCGCTCGAGGACATCCAACAGACTCTTCAGAACTTCGCCCGTTCGCTTGTCGAACAGGGCGGTGATCAGGAAAGGTAGAACCAACACCGCTTGGGAGGGGAACGCTTGGGTTTTGAAGATACTGAAAATGCCCACGACAAAGCAGGCGGCACATAACCCGATCCAAAGCTTGTAGAGAACTGGGAATCGACCCGCCCACGAGACGCGCCTCGGAGTGGATATCGGGAGGTCAGCCCAGTTCCCAAGCGCCCACGCCGCAACGATACCCGCCAGTTGATCCTGGGCCTTGGGGCTGTCCCCACCGCCGAAAACCACCCCCAGCTTCAGCACACGCAGACCGGCGGCCATGTTCCTGAAACGTTCCCGAGCTTCCGCCCCGAAGGCGACGTCACCCTGTGCTACGAACCGGGTCATGTGCCTGTCAAGTGCGACTGCCGCCGACTCGAGGAGCCCCACCACCAGTCGCTTGGATTCGGCATCAAGAGCCTCACCTCGGCGAGCGTCAAGGAAGTGCAGCGCGGCCAGCAGGTGGAGGCCCACAGCGGCTGCGGGGAAACGCCCACCCGTCTTTATCTCGCGGGTGTGTACGACCAGCCACAAGAGTCCATACCCGAGGGCTAGTACCGGTATGTAGGCCCTGTTCAGATCCGAAACAAGTGCGCGGTATTCGGCTGTCAGCGGCACCAGTGATGTGACCTGAAGCAGGCCCAGAACGGCGAATGCGCAGAGCACGAGAAACGCGCAGAACAGCGCGACATAAGTCCAAAGAGCCTGCACAGGCGCGAGGGCTCGCGCCCATTCCTCGACTGTCGGGCGGAGCGCGCTCTTGGCATCGGCATCTAGGCCGGAGAGCGCCTCGAACCACTCGATCCATTGCCGGTGAAGCCTGTCCCGCTCGACCCTGACCGACAGCAACGGCGTAAGCATGCGGGGAAGAAACATGCCGGGATAGTAACGGCGTACAACGCTCATACCCGTGTCTCCCGTTCGTATTTTGTGCGATAGGCCGCCTGGTAGTCTTTGTCCTGACAGATGCAGCCCTCGCGTTTGGCCTCGGGCACGTTCAGCTCAGAACCCAGCGGCCTTAGCAGGTTGATTTTAGTAGTCGTGGCGATGGGCTCGTCGCGGAGAGCGCCCGCGTGGATCACCATCTCGCTGGCTACTAATACTCCAGCCAGCGCCGACTGGAAGGCCATTGGCACCTCAGCGCTACCCTGACTCGCGTCGGTCTTGCCCGAATGCTGAAGGACGATCCCCCCGCAGACGGCCTTCGAGTAAAACTCTCGCAAGGGTTTCCCCTCGAACGGCAGCAAGGGCTCGACGGGCATCCCCTTGGCAGCAGCTATTTGTTTGAGGAACGGACGATCAAGGGGCAGAGACTGGTAAAGGTGGCCGCGTATTACGTCCCGCTCGAGCTGCGGCAGGCCGATGGCCTCGGCGATCAGTTCCGACTCGCTTTTTCGTTGCCCGGTGGGCAAGTAAAGACACGCCAAACAGGCCTTCTCTCCTGTAAATTCGTGTCTGGAAACGCCCAAGTCGAGTGCCTGAGTCCAAGCATTCACCAGCCACCGGGGCAGAGCGGCCTGCACGGCGATGCGCTCCTCGGCACTGTCCAGAGCCACGGCCACACGCTCGAGGTGCCAGTCCTGTCGCTGTTGTAGGTATTGCCCCCAGGTCATCGGGTGAGGGACGACCTGTAGGCCGCCTGGGCTTCCGAACCACCCCACCACCTGCTCGACCTTAGAACTTCCTCGATCAGCCCAGAGAGTGCTCACGTACCGCTGCGGGTTGGTATCGTCTATCGTCTCGGCGTCAACGAGGTGAAGCATCCCCTGAACCGGAGCCCTGGAGAGCGCCCAGGCTGCCCCGTGTCCGACCGCCCCGATGCCCACCAGGTGGGACTCACCGAGGTCAACCCCCTCGAGTACCGGGTTGGCCCCCGGAGAGGATTTGGAGAAGTCCAAAAGCGACAGTTCGAAGTCTCGATCCGGCTCGCCGCGTGTGAGCGACTCCCGGAAGACGTGGCGAAAAATGTTCGCTGCGGCGAAACAGGCTGCGGCCCCCGCGCCGAACGGATTTCTGCCGTCCGCGCTTCCCACAGGCCTCGAGCGGGAGAGCTTAACCCGCCAGCCCTCCGAGCCGACATAAACACAGTCGCCTTCGTGCAGAGGTGTACGACCCACGACCGCGACGATGCCAGCCGCGTCCAGAGAGGTCTCGATCTCGATCAGCGGGTTGATCGCAGCGGCCTTGGCCTTGAGAGCCTCGAGATGCTCGGACGATCCTGGGTCTAGGCAAACCAGAGCCAGCCTCGGGTAGAGCCGCGAAAGCAGGTCAACCAGCAGATCCAGGGTCGCCCTGCCCTCAAACAACTCGCAGGCCACCTGATCGAAGGCCACGCCCACGACGGTATCTTCAAGATGTTTAGCAAACCCGTCGTAGGAGAACCCCTTCAGGACGCTGGCGGCGGCCAGGGCGGCTTTGTGGTGGTAGGGCGCGAGCGCTATCTCATACCTCCAGTCGGATCAATCGCTTTATCTCGGTCGCGGACAGTTCCACCCACCCCCGGCCCGAGAACAGGCGATATACGGCACAGTTATCCAGCTCAAAAGGCGCACTGGCAAAGTCTGGAACCACCAGCGAGAGTGCCCCAACCGTGGTGACGATAGGGTATAGGTCGTCGGTATCTGAGTGATAGGCGGCCCCCGGATGGCTGTGAATCTGGGCGACGAGCGTCATCCGGTTTTCGTACAGCCAGACGTTGATTTGGTGCAGTTCCTCGGAGCCGACCGTGTAGAGCAGCCCGTGTTCGGAGCGGAAGGCTTTTTGTCTCGGGATGATGGCACACTCCACGGTAAAGCTGTCCGCCGTGTGTTTCCCTGCCCACAAAGCAACCCCCTCGAGACCTTGCTTGCCCACAGTTCGGAGATGAGCCATCGTTTCCACAGCCGCCGACTTGGGAACAGAAATGTTAATGACTCCAGATAAGCCCTTCATTCAGGTGCTCCACTTTGCAACAATCCTGTTACTCGTGCTTGTATGGCATAGCCCAAAATTGGTTCCGAGCCGTACTTAGCAAGTGTGTTTAGAAGAAAATACAACGACCCCTCTCCAGAGTTACGGTGAATAAGCCACGGGTCACCAGTATGTGCTGGGTGTTGGTGATACTCCCGCACACCTGGAAGGCAGAGGAGTGGGACTTCCAAATCGTCATGGGCGACCATTAAGTGCGTCTCGAACGGATTTATCCCCATTGCTTGTTGTTCGGGCGATAATGGTATCGGGTTCTTGATAGCTCGTTTGAGTACGGTGGGTAGTTGGTTGGCTTTGTATGCCTCCAAGGTAAATGGGTTCACCAGCCGAACCGATGGTGGCAAGAGGTCGTATTCTGAAAAGTCAATGATTGCTCCGAATAAAGCCACCGCAGGAGTCATGTTGGGTGTGCCGAACACGACAAAGACTTCGGGGAACTCGGATTTGACAATCCAAATTCCCCGGCGAATCAGGTGATCCTGCTGCTCGAGGCAGTTGCTCAGCTCGCGCTCGAACTTGGCCCTCGAGACCGCAGGATCAACCCTCGCCTCACCGTCCGCCACCGACCCCCGCCTTCACGTTGAGGAAGAGCTTGGTGCTCGAGGCAAAGCCGTAGTCCTCGAGCTTGCGGTCAAGCTCGAGCAGGTTGCCGTTCGCGTCCTTGAGTTCCCAGTTCTCCAAGGGCTGGCCCTCGTTGCCGCTCTGCTCGAGCGCCTTGTTGGCGGCGGCCTTCAGCGGGGCGTTGACGTTGGCCTCGACCTCGGTCGCGCTCCCGTTGATCACGAATACGAGGGTGATTTTATTGGGGTTGCCCCCCTGACCTTTCTTGTCTTCGTTGGGTTTATCCTTATCACCATGCATGAGAGGCTCCTTTCGCCCCGAAAACGGGAGGGGCTTTGTAGCTAATATGCTACAATATGTTTCGGGAGGTGACAAGATGTTGGAAGCAACGAAGCGAAGTTTGGCTGTTTTCCCTTGTCAGAGGGGAGGCTGACATGGACGAAAAACTGAGGGCAGAGATCGGTGAACGACTTACCACAGCCCGCAAAAGGGCAGGCCTCACCCAAGACCGCGCCGCCGAGCTGATCGGGGTGGATCGCCCGCGACTTTCCGGGATGGAGCGGGGCGAGCGCCCGGTGGACGTGCTGATGCTTTCAAAGATGTGTATGACCTACGGGGTCAGCATGAGTTCGCTGGTGGCTGGGGCTGGGGGTGAGCAGCCCAGCCGAAACATGCAGCTTCGCTCGATGCTGGCCGAGAAACTCGACGGCGGCGAGGTCGAGGCCCTTCTGAGCGGGTTTCTCAAGTTCGCCGAGCGCTACCAGCGCCTGTGTACCCGGTACGAGTGCAAACCTAAGGCAGCAGATCTCCCCGACTGGAAGGATCGGGGCTCGAGCCACACACGCAAATTCGCAGTCGAGGGTGATGCCGCGCGGTTGCGCGACGAGTGGGGGCTGGACGATGCCCCGGTGGGCCTCCGAATATTTGAACTGCTCGAGGCGCACGGGGTACACGTATACTGCCAGCCGATTTCCGACGAGCGTATCTCAGGTGCCTACCTCGAGGCCGACATCGGCCCGCTGCTGTGCATCAACACCGCAGACCGCCCGTACCGCCAGGTGTTCACCGCCGCCCATGAACTGGCCCATCTGTTGTATCACCGAGGCGGCGGGGTCTCCTACAAAGACGACCGCTCAGCCGAAGAAAACCTAGCCAACGAGTTCGCCTCGGCTTTCCTGATGCCGGAGTCGGCCATAAAGCGCTACCTTGCAACCCGCGAAGCAAGAAGCGAGGGCTTAACGGCGGAGGATGTGATCGATCTTCACCGCAGCTTCGGGGTGAGCTACGCGGCCATGTTGGTGCGGCTGCGGCGCTTGACGATACTGACCCCCGAGCGCTACGACGAGCTGAAAGCGGTGCAGCCTGTGTGGAAGGCCCAGGAGATGGGCTACCCGCTGCCGGACTGGGAGTTCGATTATCACCCCGACTTGCTTCCCGTTCAGACCCGGATTAAGTGGCTTCCCCGCACCTTTCGCGCACTGGTGCTGAGGGCGATGCTCGAGGGCGAGCTGACCGAGCGTCAGGCGGCCAAGTACGTGAACCTCGAGTACGAGGAGTTTGTCAGCCTACGCAAGCACCCCGAGCCCGACCCCAGGCTGTCGGAGCGCGACCTGAAGGAAGCCGAAGACTATGTGAAGTAAGCCCGAGGATTCGTCGTGCCCGGTCATATATTCGATGCCAACACCCTACGCAACTTCGCCCTCGTCGGCGTGCTCGACCTTCTGCCCCGCATCCTGCCGGGGCAGTTGTTTGTGGGCGCGACCGTCCGCCAGGAGTTGCACCTAGGTGTCCGGGCCTTTCAGCGCAACAACTCGGATAAACTCGGAGACCCAGCCTGGGTGGCCTACATGACCCGCTTCCAGAGTCTGGACACATATCTGAAGGGGTTGGGCTTCAGGCGCTTGGCGGTGAGTACCAGTGTCGCTCATCAAGCCATGTGGAACTTCCTGGCTTGCTTGGCTGACGAGGACGTGATGGAAGAAGGCGAGGCCGAGAGCATGACCCTGGCGGCCTTCAGGGGGCTGGTGCTGTACTCCGACGAGCTGAAGGTGTTTCGGGAGGCCGAGAATTACAAAAACGGTCTCTTCCCTTGCCCTCGCGTGGGGCAAGACCCGCCCCCTCACGCGGTAGAGGTTCACTCGAGCGCCTGGATTCTGCTCGAGGGAGTCGAGGGCGGAGTGTTGAGCATGGATGATGCTGAAGAAATCTACCTGGAAATGGAGATCATGTGGGAGCGTCACCCTAAGTTGAGCCTGAGCAGCCTGCGGAGTGGTCACGGTCGCTACTGGTGACAGGGATTTGAACCGCACTTCTTGGGCACAGGCTGATGGGGCTGTGTTGGGTAGGGCTAGAGTACGCCTTCGGAGCGATCTGATGACTGCACCTTACCTGCGAGTGCCAACTTCCGAAAAGATACGCACTCTGCCCTAACGCAATTCCGCAAACCGGGGTCAGGTCAGCCACTCCCGAAGCGTCTCCTGCTCGAGCAAATACTGGCCGTGGCGCTCGCCGCTTGGCTCGCTCAGGCTGGCGATAACGTACTCCTCTGGGGAAGACAGCGCCATATCCAACTCGAGGTCGAACACGCCCTTCCAGAGTTCTCGGAGGGCCTGCCGGTCGTCGGCTCGCACGGCCCGGCGGTAGCGGCCCATCTCGCCGCGAACACCGCGCTCGCGCAGATGCTGCCGCAGTGACAGAGCACTCCCCGGCCCCCGTTCGTCGTAGTAAATCAGACAGTTTGCCACCAGCCATTCTCGCAGGGCCTCGGGGTCGCCGAACCGAGGCCAGTTGAGTTCGACGCGCTCAATGTGGGGTGCGAGCACCAGGTAGTCCTCGGGGCCGCTGACCACCTTATAAAGCGGCGGGTTGAGGCGGTCTTCATCTACCAGCAAGATGACCTCGAAGTCTTCCTCGCCGCCGTTGATGCTGCCGATGACCAGCCCGTGATTCACCGCCGACTCCACCAGCTCGGCCAGCCTATACGCCTCCACCAGACTCGCGTCCGAGGGGAGACTGACGTGGATCTTCGACCCCTCCTGCATCGGCTCGTACCCGAAGTGCTCGAGCAGGCTCAAGAAGGCGGGGGCGTGGTGGTAGTGACGCTGGTCGTCCGGGTCGTCGAAGTCCAGCGGGCCAAGGGGGCCAAGGCCGGGGACTCGAGCCAGTTCCAACTGTATGACCCCCTTGCTTTGCAGCCGGTAGCGGTGAACCAGGGATCGTTCGCTGGCGACTCCCAGGCGCAGAATTGCCTCGACGACCTGCTCGGGATCGGCGGGCAGCTCCAGGCGCACCCGCTTGCCCCGCCGCCGCAGCCGGACTCCACGTTTGCGCAGGCTCTCTAGAAAGGACTCGACTGAATCTTCATCGGGGTGGTGCCAAAGGCGTGGGAATGACTTCATGCGTCGGGCCTCACAACTCTGCCAAAGGTTGTCCGGGTAGCCCAGGCTTCCCACAGAGTCGTGGGTAGATTCTATTCTCCAAAATCTCGCCCTCAGCCCGGTCTCCCGTCGATGGTTTGGTGCGACCGCGTGTGGGGATTTGTCCGCAGGGTGGGCGCTTTCATTAGCCCTCGCTGGCAGAAAGGGATCGGGTAGTCTTTGAGGTGATGGCTTCGGAGCACACATTTACACGATCCGCTGACGGTCTCGAGCGCGTCTCGCGGGCCTTCCGCGAGCCCTTCGAGGTGCCGGGGGTCGAGGGCTACGGGGCTTGGTCGGCGATGACCTGGGACAACTCGGGCATCCCCCAGCACGGGCTCGTTCTGACCCCCGCCTCAGCCCCCTGGCGGGGGCTGTTCGCCGCGCTCGACCGGATTGGGGCGGGCCTCTCGGACGGACCGGTCTCGGCCCTCGAGGAGGCGGATGCCGTCGTGGCGAGCTGCTGGCGCTACGGCTCTTTCGCCAACGTCTGGGCCTCCGGCGAGCCCTACGGCGAATTTCGCAAGGACGCGGGCCTCTCCCGGTTCGGCAACGACGAGATGATGCGGGTCAACCTGGAGTTCTCCTCCGGGCTGGCCCGCTGGTGGCTGGATCGGGCGGCGGAGCCTGCGACAGTTCGCCGCCGGGTGCGGGCCACCCAGACCGCGCTACCCATGCCGTGGCGGGAGCGGCGGGGAGTCTACGCCGACGGTGTGGCCGAGTTGGTCACCGATCAGATCGTGGGCGAGCACCTCTCGAGCCTGGCCGTTCGGACTCCCGAGGGAACCGAGGAGGATGCTATCGCGGTGAGGCGGGAGGCCAACTACGCCGTGCTGACGGCATACCGCAACGGCCCGGTCGAGGACTACCACGCGGGAGACTGGAGCCGGGGAACCGAGGTGCCAGGCTACCTACGCTTGACCGCCGCCGAGGCATCGAGGCTGGCGGGCGAGACCGCCAGCCGCCTGGCCCGACACCTGGCGCTGCGCGAGCGCGTCAGCCGCGAGGGGTTTCGGGGGTTGCTCAAGGCCAGTTGGTTCTTCCCCCGCGACTGGAGCGTGCGCGAGGAGACCAGCCCGATCACCTTCGCGGGCCTGCCAGGGGCGGGGCCGCTGGAAGGTCGGCTCGAGCGACTGGCCGACCTTGCACCCCGCGTCTACGGTCGGGGCTGATTCTGGCCCTCGGCCGTTGACCAAGCTCCATCGAAAACTTGCCACAGTGTAAAGAGAGGTTGTTCTCCAAAACTTCCTCGGCCTCCTGCATCCCCTCGAGCAGCTCCTTGAGGGACTTCATCCCCAGGGCTTGGCGCGGCTTTGCAGGCGGTTCGCATGAAGCTGTTCTGCGGCTGGGCAGGGTGAATGAGTTGCGAGGCGTGGTTATGGAGCAGCCGCTACCCTCACTGCCCCTTCAGCTTAGTTGTGGCCCTGGTTTCTAAAACTTTGCGGTTGCGCTCGAGTTCTCTAGTCAGCACGCCTTCACCTGGCAGCCGGGTCTGGTACTCTGCCGCCAGCACGGTGTTGGGCAGCCCCTCGAGTCACCCTACGTCTCCCATTTCCAAGATTGTGGGTTCCATCGCCCTCGAGCAGTGCCCAGCCACAGCGGCTCGAGAAAACCTTCAAGCCCGTTGATCACTTCCTCTAGGCCCACCGTTTGCAGTCCCGCCCGTCCTAGAAACGCTGACCAAACCTGCTGTCTGGCGGCATCCTGGGCGAACTCGGCGCTGAATGCGGTAGGTGTTTGTTGGGGTAAGTCGGTGCGACGGCGTTCAAAGGTTTGCGCCAATGCCCTTTGCAGCACTGCGGCCTCAAAGCTGAACTGCCCGGCGATGCTCCAGAGGTCGTGGAAGTCCTTCATGCGGGTGTTAAGCAGCCCCAGCTTGACCATCGCCTCGAACTTCTCCGCCACCACCGTCTCCAGCGGGTAGGCCCGTACCAGCGGGGCGGGCAGCCCGAGCAGCGTCGGCACCGTTTGGTCAACCGGCGCGGGCGTGACGGCATCGCCGAACCCGATGTCCACCTGGACGGGGATGCGGGCGGTGTCCAGATGGGCCAGGAATTGCAGCCGCACCCCGCCGTACTCGAGGTCTTCCCTTATGGCAGTTGCCCGCAGGCTGTCGGGATCAAAGCGAATCCCGTCCTCCCCCTCGAGGGTCATGATCTCCCCGAAGACCGCCGTCAGCTCCTCGGCATCGTCGGAACCGAACCCCAGCAGATCCAGGTCTTTGGTCGGGCGCAGGGTCTGGCCCAGCGCCAGCAGCAGCACGGCCCCCTTGAGCACGAAGCGCTCGCGGTGGGGCGAGATGCCCAGGCGGTAGAGCAGGCGCTCGAGGGCAAACCGCACGGTGACCCGGTGGAACTCCTCGCCCTGGGCCTTGGCCAAGTTAAGCAGCCTGGCCCGCACCGAAGCCGCCAGGTTCCTCATGCCAGGATCGCCTCGAGGTATGGTCGGATCACCCGTTCCACCCGGTTAATACGGGCGTACCCCAGCAGCTCGTCCACCTTGAAGCGCCGCTCCTGCCAGCCCTGTTTGAGGGCCTCCAGGGCCACGTCCAGCCCCACCTGACGGCGGTACTTGAAGCAGTCGGCCACAGTCTTCGCAGCGTTGAACACGCTCACACTCACGCCCTCAATACTGTGGGTTTCCACCCCAGTTGCAAAGCTGGCAGGATTGTAGCGAACCACACGCAGGGGGGGGTACTCGAGCTTAGGGGTGCGCCCGCCGTACTCGATCCCCAGCCACACCTCCCAAGGGGCTTGGGTGGTCAGCCCGTGAAACTGGAGCGCCGATAGCAGGCAGACCGTCCCGCCCGGAACCCTGCGGCCCACCAAGGCCAGGGAGTGCCGTTCGCCGGGTGAGTGGCCGGGCAGGCCGTACAGGCCGCGCTCGAGCCGCACCAACCGCCCCTGCTCCACCATTCGGCTCAGGTAGGTGCGGGGAATCTCCAGCGGCGCGAGGTCGCTGGCCCGCAGGATGCCGCGCTCTCGGGCGAACTGAAGGACTCGAGTGGTGGGGTTGGCTATGTTACTCATTGTTTATAGTTTACTATATTTATATACATTTTGTAACAGTTGATGGCAATCCCTCCAGCCTCTAAAGCAGCCTATCACTCCCCCTTCGGCCTAGTTAAGAGGGAATTGGCTTGTGGTTAGGGGGAGTTCAATTCCGCAGCCACCGTCTGCGGAATCCTGAAGGCCACGTAAAACTGGCGCATAGTTTCGAGGTTACGTTGGGAAAGGCCACGACCGAAACGCTGGGTGAGATCTTTGGCGAGCTGGGGCAGGAGACGTTCTCCGTAAGCAGCGCGTAAACTCCCGCCCTGCTCCTCTTCCACGATCCGCCGCCCGATTTGCCAATAGGTCTGCACCAGCAGGGTGTTGACCGTGCGAACAGCCTGCTGGCGGGCCTCGGTCAGTAGGCCCGAGAGCTGCTGGAGCAGGTCTTGGTAGTCTGCTTGATTGGCCAGTTCCATCGGGTTCATCCTACCCTCCCCCTTGGTCTACTTCTTGAGGTTGTTCTCCAAAACTTCCTCGGCCTCCTGAATCCCCTCCATCACCAGCCCCTCGAGCAGCTCCTTCAGGGACTTCATCCCCAAGGCCTGGCGCAGCCGCTCGGCCCTGGCGTGGTCGCCCTCGCTCAGGTGCAGGCTGACCTTGCGGCTCTCCCCGGCGGGTTTTTGCGGCTGCTCGAGCTGTCGTTGGATAAACTTCTTAATCGCCATAACACTCCTTCACTTGGCAGGGCTCAGGTAGATCAGCACCGGGGTTCCACGGGCCACGCGGGCGGTGCGGACAAAGCTGTTCTGCGGCTGGGGCAGGGTGAAGAGCTTGCCCAGCTCGCCCAGCAGCACCCACTCCAGCGGCGGGGCGCTGCGGTCTTGCACGGCTCCGCCGCCCGGCACGGCGGTGGTCTGGCTGGATTGCAGCAGGCTTTGCAGATAGCCGTTAGCAGCCTGCGCCCCCTGGCGCAATAGGTCTTGCACCAGACTGGGGTTTTCGTCCTTGAACTCCGCCGCCAGGCCGGGGCTGTGCTGTGCGTCGTAGGCCAGGGCCGACACCGGGATGCGCTGAGCGCCCTGGATGACCTCCTTGAACTGGATGCTGACCCGCCGCAGCGGGTCGAGGCTGGCCTGCCCCAGCCAGACCGTGCCGTCCGGGGTGCTGGCCCGAGCCAGCACGCTGACCCCCTCGACCAACAACAGGTTGGTGTCCAGCGTGGCCTCCAAGGGTTTGCTCGGGTCGAGGCCCGCCAGAAAGCCCTGGGCCAGGTTGGTGGGGGTCTGCAAACTGGGAAGGGATAGGGGACTGACTGTATGGCCCGTGTCGCCAGCGTCCCCCGTAGCGGCGGCAGGGGCCTCGGAGGGCTGGGGCTGGGGGGATTGGGCGCTTCCCGGCGTGGGCGGGGCGGCTCGTGGGAGCTGCACCATCTGCCCGCCGGTCGGGGCGGGTTGCGTGGGGCGGCTGAAGGCGACGGCGTTTGAACTCGACGGCACGGGCGGGGTGACGCGAGAGTAGCTCGCACCCGCGTCGGCGGTGCCCTGGGCGCTCGAGGGCCGCGCTGGCGGGGCGGCGGCGCTATAACCGCTGACCGCGCTGCTGGCCAGTGCGACGCTCGAGTCAGCCGCCGTGGGGCGCACCGCCTGCCACGGGCCGGGGGTCTGGTTCTGCGCGACCAGCGGCGTGCGCCGGGGCATGGCTACGGAAGCGGTCGGCGCGGCTCGAGCGCCCCCCTGTATCGCCTCGGGGTCTGCGGCTGAGGCCGCGCTCGCGGCGAGGGCGGGACTCGGGCGGGCTGTGGTCACATACTGGGGCGGGGTCGGGAGTTGGCCTGCGGGCTGGCGGATCAGCACGGGGACGGGCTGGGACGGGATGGGCGGCTGGTCTGCGGGCAGGGCCGAGGCAGAGCCTGTGGCGGGAGATAGACTTGCGGTTTGGCCGGGGCTCGCCGCCCGCAGGTCGGCTGCCCCGGCAGGGGTTGTTGGCGCTGCTGGGGGGTAGACCCGAGGGCGGAAGTCGTCGGCGGGGGCTTGGCCGGAAGCTGCGGGTGGGTCGGCGGTGGTGAATCCGGGGGTCGGGCCGGTGTGGCCCGCTGGGGCGGCGCTCGAGGGTGCATCAGCGCTTGCACCCGTGCTTGCACCAGTGCTTGCACCAAGCAGGGTCGTGGCCTCGGGGCGGTCGCTGGCCTCGGGCAGCAGCGCCGCATCCGCGCCCGCGTCGCCGGGGGTCTGTGACCCGTCCCCCTGGCCCGCCACCAGCCCGGAGAGGCTGCCCAGGCTGCCCTGGACTTTCCTCTCCTCGAGGGGCTTCTGGCCGATCACCAGCAGGAACACCCCGAAGGCCAGCGCCACCGCCACGAACCCCGCCGCCAGGC
>NZ_CALMCQ010000175.1 GCF_937863175.1 uncultured Meiothermus sp.
ATCGAGTACACATGGTTCCGGGGGGCTTAAAGGTGATCCAGCCATAATTCTGAGAGGTTTGTTGGATACTAACGCCGTTCGTAACGGCTCCTTCGGTGACGTATAACCACTCCCCCATACCGACCCTTGGTACATTTAAGCACAGAGGGCTTGGAGCCGCTTATGAAAGGATTGGGCATTCGGTGAACGAGGTTAGTTGGAAGCTATTTGCGCCGCTCTCGATTGAAGGGGCCACGCTGCTGATCGAGCATCAGGATCTGCCTTCGGGCATGGCGGTACGCCTGGGGGGGGTGGGGGGGGTGGTGCTCAAACCCCAGGAAGCCCAGGAGCTATTGCTCAATCTGCTCACTGGCGAATCCTGGGTAAGCAGCCGCCTGGTCTGGGCCTCCCCACGGCTGCATATCGGTCAAAAAGGCTACAACCTCAGCGAGCGGGCCAAACTGGCCCTGATTGAGGCCCTGCAGTCGCTGTTGGTGGAATCCCAGGGTGTGGCGGTCAACCCCATGCCCAAAGAAACCTGGCAACGTTCGCTTTTGGAGCTGACCCAGGCCCGCTTTGCCAGCGTGGAAGAAGCCCTTCCCAGGCTGGGCGAAATTTTGATGGCCCTGGGCTTCAAAGGCATCTGCCTGTGGCTGCGGGACAGCAACGAACGTACCTTGAAACTGGTCGGCCAGTATCCCGAAGCGTCCCCTCCCGAAGATCTCCTGCCCGTACGCCACGCCGTATATTTCCAGGTGCTCGAGCGCAACCTGCTCATCGCCGCCGACGATGCCCGCCAGGACGCCCGCATGACCGAACTGCGCGACATCCTGATTAGCCGGGGACTGGGAGCGGTCTTACAGGTGGTGTTCCATGGCGAAAACGGTCTGCGGGGCGTGCTGTGGCTGGAAAGCATCCAGCCGCGCAAATGGAGTTCAGCCGACGAGACCCTGGCCCTGGCCATGGCCCAGGTCATTGAGCGCATTCTGCGCCCGCTCAAAGAGGAGATCAAAATCCAGACCCCCGAGCGCAAATCGCTGGCGGTCAGGAGGAGCGACTTCGAACTCAATCTGGCCCAGGCCCTCGCGCTGGCCGGTCGCCACGGGCGTTCGCTGGCCCTGATGCGCATCCGGATCGAGGGCATGAACAAGGCCCAGACCGAGCAGGCCGCCCGCGAAATTGCCTATACCCTGCGCCAGAGCGACTCGCTGGCCTATTTGGGCGACCAGGGTTTTGCCCTGCTGCTTTCCGAGGTGCGCTGGACGGCGGGGGCCAGTCGGGTGGCCCATCGCCTGCTGGGCCGCTTGCGGGCCGCCCTTTCCGGTCTTAAGGTCGGGATCGGCATCGCCATGTTTCCCCAGGACGCCACCTCCGTGGAAGGGCTGTGGAATCAGGCTGAACAAGCCTGTAATTCGGCCCTCGAGACCGGCGGTGGCATCCGTCTGCTCACCCCCGGCGCCACCGAGTTGCAAGAAGCCCTCTCACAGGATGGCCTGACCCTGCACTTCCAGCCGGTGTTCAACCTCAGCGACCTCGAGCTCGTGGCGGTGGAGGCCCTGGCCCGCTGGCCCAAACCCAAAGGCCTGCACCAGGCCGGGGAGTTTCTGCCCCTGGCCGAACAGGTCGGCCTGATGAGCGCCCAGGATCGCTGGGCCCTGGACAAGGTGCTGGACCAGGCCGCCCTCTGGAAACCCTCCGGGGTCAACGCCCGCTTTAGCGTGAATGTCTCCTCCGAAACCCTGGCCGACCCCAACTTCCCCACGCTTTTGCAGGAGATGTTTACTGCCAAGCGCCTGCCCACCGACATCATCATTATCGAGCTGCGCGAGGAAGCCATCCTGAGCGACCTCGAGACCGCCGGCCGCAGCCTCGAGATCCTCAAGCACCTGGGGGTTTCGATTGCCCTGGACAACTTCGGCACCAACCCCCTTCCGCTCACCCAGCTCAAGCGGCTGCCGCTCGACTGGATTAAGCTCAACCCGGCCCTCTCCTCCTCGGAGAACGCTACGCTGGCCAAGGCAGCCATTGATATGGTGCACGCCGTCGGCACCAAGGCTGTGGCCAAGGGCTTAGAAGAACAGTCCCAGCTCACCCGCATGAAAGAACTGGGCGCCGACTACGGCCAGGGCCACATCCTGGGCTGGCCGGTTCCCGCCGAAGATCTGGGCGCGCTGCTGGTCTGGGGTATTGGCACCTAGTAGACTTCTGATAAAGCCGCCGATGTCTGATATTCAACACGGAATAGCTTTGTCAGACACGAAATTCTTTTGACAAAATGGCACTGTCACATGAGGTCTGATGCTAAACCAGTCCCAAGCTCTGCTACCATTGAACCCATGACCGAAGGCGCTGTACTGGTAATGCGGGTGTTGCTCTGGGTTCTTCCGGG